>NZ_JAAGPO010000214.1:0-16889 GCF_017104825.1 Burkholderia sp. Ac-20345
GGGATGCCTTTGCGTGATGTTCTCTTCGGTGCTTCCGTTGCCACAGTGGTCCCCACTACTTTTGGTGGGGATTACTCTGGCAACTTCCTGTCACATCGTCGAGACGGTGCACGAGACGCGCTTACGCCACAACCACATCGGCCGATGGCTGTGCAAGTTGCCGTTGTTGATGGCTCGCGATCCATTTACGCAACTGGTTCGGATTGACGTCGTGATCCATCGCCGTACGAGCAATCGACACGCCGGGCCGCAGGCACAGCTCGACCAGCTCCTGCCGTGCTGCTTCATCAAATTCGCGGCGACCGTCTCGCTTGCGGCCAACTACCAGTCTGTTTCGAAGATTCGGTTGCTCTGTCATTGAGGTCTGAGTGCAGGTGTCCACGCGGACACCTAGCTTCTGACCTCCTGACCCTCATGGGAAGGGCGTCATTTATTGACCGCTTACGACATGCGAAGAGGTATTTCATGTCCAATGCTCCGATCCCACCACGCCCCAATCGCGACCCGCTATTTCCATCATTGCCTCTTCGTCGTCAGAATGCCGAGTTAATGTCAATTCTGGTGTATGCGCGGCAGCGGGCATGATTAGGCGGCAAGCGGTTGCCGAGCCGGTGCGCTTTCGATCACCGGGATACCATCCTCGAAGGGAATGCCCTTCAGAAGCTGCTCGATCCTTTCGGCGCCGCGAATGCGACGCCACGACTGCTCGGCCGACTCGACGAGCTTGAACGCCATGCCAAGGAACGTCGCGCGCGACAGGCAATTGCGCGCACGGCTCGTGCGATGGCGCACCGTGGCGAAGGTGGACTCGATCGGGTTCGTTGTCCTCAGGTGCTGCCAGTGCTCGGCCGGAAAGTCGTAGAAGGCGAGCAGATCGTCGCGATCCTTCGTGAGCTTCTCGGTAGCCTTCGGATACTTGGCTGCGTACGTCGCGACGAACCGCTCGAAGGCGACCAGGGCCTCAGCGCGCGTGGCCGCATTCCAGATTTGCGCCAAGTCCGTCTTCGCACGACCGTGCTGCGCCTTGGGCAAGGCGTTGAGCACGTTGCCGATCTTGTGGAACCAGCAGCGTTGTTGCTTGGTCTGCGGGAACACTTCTTCGAGCGCGGCCCACAAGCCCATCGCGCCGTCACCCGCTGCCAGCAGCGGGCCGCCCTGCAAGCCACGCGCCTTCAGATCAAGCAGCAGATCCCGCCACGACGCCTTCGATTCCCGATAGCCGTCGGCGATGGCCACACGCTCCTTGCTGCCGTCCGGCTTCACGCCGATGATCACCAGCAGGCATTGGCCGTCGCTGTCCTCGCTACGCGCGCCGGTATGAATGCCGTCGGCCCACCAATAGACCCAGCGCGCGTGCTTCAGATCGCGCTCACTGCTCAAACTCCTCGGCCCATTGCGCCTTAAGCCGCACCACGACGTTCGGCGAGAGCCCCTTGGCGTCTTCACCTACCAGCACGCTCAATGCCTCGCTCATATCGCCCGTCGAGACGCCGCGCAGATAGAGCCACGGCAGCGCGGCCGACACCCGCGGCGAGCGCCGCACGTACGGCGGCACGAGGCTCGAATTGAACTTCACGCCGGAGCCCGAGCGGTCGCGCACCTTCGGCACTTGAACCGGCACCGGGCCGATGGCCGTGACAATCTCGCGCTCGGGCAAATAGCCGTTACGCACGACCGCTCGCCGGCCCTCCAGCGTCTTTACATTCGAGTACCGTTCGAGCAATGCCGCCAATTCCGCCTCGATCGCCTGTTGGATGATTTGCCGCGCGCCTTGCTGAATCAGATCGTCCAGGCCCGGCAGTGCCTTCGATTCCGCTGCTGCTTGACTGTTGTTCCCTTCCTGCGTACGTTTCGCCATGGTGGTGGAGTTCGGTTGCTGGTTTGTTACCCTGAGAAAGCAACATTCTCAGTCAACCGCCACCGCCTTCCTCATCCCCGCCTGCCGCTCCCGTACACCAGATTCGAGATTAACTCCAGAATGCCCGCGCTTTGCCTAACGAAACACAAGGATGTCAATCTGGTAGCAGTACTGTCGCTATGCAGTCACCTCAGAAGAGGAACACATGCGCTCCGCACAATGGACTGCAAGGCTTCAGCGTCAAACTGCAACCTCGTTCAGATTAGTTCTGCCGGCCGAAAGCCGTACCCTTATGGTGGCGAAATACGACGATCCGGGACGCTCAACAGGTTGTTCAAGCTCCTCGCCGCTGACGTGCCAGACCGATACCTCACGATGAACGAGCGCTACGAGCAGCGACACTGCGAAAAGGATTTTTGGGCCAAATGGCAATAGCACCGGCTTGTATTGCCCCTTCATGCCGGCCACTAGGCCGCCGAGCATCTGGAAAGTCTCAACCGGCTGTAAAACATCATAATCGAAGACCTGTGCGTCGCTGGCCGCACGTATCAGTTGGCGATTGTGCTGCTCGACCTTGGCTCTGTATCGCTTCTCAGGAGATTCAGGAATAAACAATACATAGTCCGAGGACTGGATATACTCCACCGCCCCCAGTGCTTTTCCCCGCTCATATCCAAGTCCGACGACTGTCCGTACAGGCAATCCAGCCCGCGAGATCCACCCCGCAAAAACGGGATGCACCGGCGCGACACGACGATTGGGTTCAAGTGAGCCGCTAGCCGGCGGAACATAACGGGCCGGGTTATAGATCAACCACAGATCCACCTCGGACCATAGCCCCTGGCTCGCCAGCGCCGCAAACATACTTGCCACGATCCGCCGCGGCAGACAGCTTACGTCCACCAGAATCCGGAAGGGCTCCTGCCCTCTATTGCCACCTTCTGTGGTGCCTTCCGCGCCGCATGCTTCGAGAAGGCTTCGGAAAGCGCTCTCATCGTAGATGAAGTACTCAAACCCAGCTCGCTCGTAAACGCTCGAAGCGCGAGGCGACGGACGGTCTTGAGTCTGGGCACGGATTGCGATTTTCCGTCCACTTGAGGCTTTGATCAAACCCGGCACTTTCAACGCGCGACTCTCTCCGCTCACCGCGCAAACTACCATATCAAATGAGGCGGCATTGTCGGCCACGTCCGACAGATCAAACGCCTGCGCAGCTACCGGTATAAGGTGCTTGATCAAAACAGCGCTCCCTGGCGATGGCGTGCGTCGATTGCGTCTGCTCTCCTTCCGCTTCTCCTGGAAGCGGTGGCGTCAGACACGATGGTCGAAAGCGAAACGCTTTTCGTCGATCGAAGGGGTAGCCGAAATTCTGGCGCCAGCAGGTAGGCAAGCCGGAACCTCTTGCCTTCCAGCGTACGAAAACCTCCCATCTCGTCCGGGTCAGACAAACTCACAACGGCTCCAAGGTTAATAGCGATTCGCAACGCCTTCTCAATCTCCCCATCAATGTGCGAGACCTCGAATGACAAGGGTATTTCTTCAATAAAGTCATCCTCTACCAGTCGGCGATTGAAATATGACCCTATCGTGGACAGCAGTTCATAAACCGACTTTGTTGTCGTGATCCCCATCGCCTGCTCCGTCGCTGCCGTTTGTAACATGGCAGAGAACGCCTCGGACGTTTGCTCGATCGCGTGATGCTGAACAGAGCGATCGATTGGCAATGGATCCGTTTCCTGAGTGCGCGAGATAATCATGTTGACCATCCCGATGAACCAGCGCGGGTTGCCTTCACTTATCGACGCAAGTGCCTCCCATCCCGTGTAGACGCTCAGGAGTTTTTTACGGCCCTTTCGACTGAGCACGGCACCGCGGAGAGCATTTCGAAACGCAACCAGTGGAGCAATTTTTCGAACCAGTGACAAGGATGTGTCCGGGGACGCTGCATCGAGATGCTTTTCATCAAGGAACTGCGCGAATGACTGATCCTTCGACCTCAGTTCCAGGAAATCCTGACTAAGTTTGGCTAACCGGTCGCTCGCACGGGCTACATTGCCTTGCTCATCAGAGTCTCCTTCCCATGTTCTGCCGAAGACCTGCGTCGGCGTCTTCCCTGCCAATGGCTTGTGATGCCCCACCCGGGAGTGAAACAGTTGATCGCAAAAACGCAGCGCAGAGACCTTCTCCGAATGCCACAGGTTGGTTTGCTTGTAGTCGTTCTTGTGGCTCGGTGGGCCGAGCGTATCAAGGCTCTCGGAAGTATGCGGCCCGCAAGGGGCTAGGGCCACCTTGTAGAGCAATTTCCGGTTGGCCGAGCGCAAACTGCCCAGCACCCGTCGCTGTAGCGAAGGGTGGGCAATCTCGAATTCGTCAAGCAGCAGTGCCCACTTGTGATCGATGCGCTTCGCTGCCCGGTCGATGATTGAAAGACCGACAGTCAAAGCCACGTCAAACGGCAGCGTTGCATACGGAAGGCGCGCATAGACGTCGGACAGCGTGAGACCAGGTTTCGCAGCCAGCTCCAAGGCTCCCGAGTGAATGTCAAGCATTCGGAATGCAAGCGCAGTCTCCAGGCTGCCCATTGAAGCAATTTCGACGTCGAGCTTCCAGGCTTTCGCAATCTCGACAACCACCGACTCCAGGATTGGCCCGGGGATTGAGATTGAGCCGTGACAATCTTCGCCACTCACCGCACAGGACATTGTCGCTGCGGCGGACTGGAGAACATTGGTGCAAAAAGCAGCGGTCGTAACCGCCTCAAAACATTCATCACTTAGGCGTCCACCGCCAAGGCTTTCGACCATTGCGCCCCAGGTGATATCAGCTGGAACATAGATGCCCGTGTATCCGACCGCCGACCGCAAAGAGTCGGCCCGTTCGTGACGCCAACTGCGAACCGCATCAAGAGACAACATCCTCAGATATGTGGTCTTACCGCTACCGCGAGGTCCTACGACCAGCGCATTCCAGTTGCCTGCAATTTCCCAAAATTCGTCGGACGGAACGAACGAACCGACCATTTCGTTAAGACGCAAATCTTTTGCGTTGAATGCTTCAAGAAATGAGATAGTCATGATCGCTTTCGCCCAGCTTCTTCATACTTCCCGTCAACGTTGCTCGTGATGACAATGTTATGGCGTCTTAGCAAGCTTCGCTCAATCGACTTCATATCGCGTGGCGTCACATGACGCAGCCAAGGCACGTTCTCAATAATGTTTGCCCACGGCGTGGGCGCCGGAATCATCCCCGCTAGCGCATCAGCCAGTTTGTCTGGATGACCCCGCTCACCGAAACCGCAGCCTGTGTAAATGCCGTCGAGCGTACTGTCCGACTGCTTCCAGCCAGTTCCCAAATACCAGTTCCATGCTCGAACCGTGCCCAGTGGGGAGCCACCACCGGACGGAAGAACGATGTCAATCAGGTAAAACTGGTTGCGCAGCCGTAATGATGCATCGTCAACAACCGCACCGAAGCTGCTGGCGGCAAACACCACAGGCGGTGAAGCCCCGCCAGGTGCGTACGTAAGCTTCCCGTGATGCTTGTGACCGTGGAATACTACCCAGTCTCCATGCTTCGAGAGCGTATCGAGCAGGCGCTGCCCGTTCTGCATGAAATCGTAGCTACCAAGGTGATGATCTTCATGCTGGATGGGATGATGGTGACAGACGAACAGGTTCACTTTCGTCTGCGATCCATCGGAGCTCTCCAGGGCGTCATCAAGCCACGACAGAGCGCTTTCCGCAATGCGTCCCCGCTCATACTCCACGGGCACAGCGTTATGGCGCGCGCAGCTGTTAAATACAACGAGGCGATAGCGTGGGTCGTTGTCGACGAGCACGTAGTCAGCCCCGAAGTAGTGAACTCGACGCTCGTGAGCCTGCGCGGGCGGAATCGTCGAGATGTGAACCGGATATGCCGGTTCAAGCTGTTTCAGGTTCTCGAAAAGATCCGCCGCGTCATTGAGATCCCGCACCACGTTTTTCCCGGAGCCAGGTGCCCGGGACGTGACATCGTGGTTGCCCGTCGCAGACGCTGTCAACGATGCCTTCAGCTCATCGCCGAGTGTGACCAGACATTTCCACGCCACGTTCAGCCCTACAGGATCCGCATATGTTGTGATGTCGCCTGGACAAAGCAAAACATCTGCTGTCAGACCATGGTTCTTCACAAGTGCCAGCAGCGAGGCCCACGGGTTATCGCGACGCTTGAACTTCGGGCCTTCGGCGCTGACCACCTGGAGCCATGAGGGGTTTGGTTCGCCGCTGCTAGTACCGGCATAAAAGTGCGGGTCACTCAATAGAGCGACCGTGAGTGTGACATCCCCCTGATTCGACGATGAAGCTTGCACCGTTAAAAATCCATTTTAATAGTTGGTCACGAGGAGTTCTTCCGCCTTTCCGCGATGCCCGCAGAAACCGGCGACGTTTCTGTGTACATGCAGGCTGCGAATGTTCCAACCATGTGCGCTTAACGGTTCATGCAATGCGCTCGACGACGAGTATGAAATCAGGATCTTTGCCCCGCGATCCGATGCGGCAAGCGTGGCATCGATAAATCTAACGAGGTCGCGGTCCCGAAAACTGTCTCGCCCATATTCACCGCGATCCCTCTTTCCGGAAGTGGAATACGGCGGATCCATGTACACAAAGTCCCCGGAGCGCGCCTGCTGCAGGACAGGTTCGAAATCGCCGTGCACGAGGTCTGCATGCCGCAGGTGGCGTGCGAATGCACAAAACTCGTCTTCAGACGGAATATGAAGACGGCCCCGGCCACGAGGCACATTGAACCTTCCAGCCCGATTCGTCCGGTAGACACCGTTGAAACAGAATCGATTGAGGTAAATAAACCTCGCAGCCTGTGAGCGTTTGCTGAGCGTCGTCTCGTCAAGACCGCGCAGATAGTAGTAGTAGTCCGGCTCAGTCGGCATCGCACTGACCTCGCGCCAGACTGCATGCGGGAACGCTCTGACACTCCTGTACGTGGCAACCAGCGAGCTGTTCACGTCGCCCAGGATCGCGGGACAAGGCGCAAGACTCAGGTAGAGCGCACCGGATCCCGCGAAAGGCTCAATATAGCGTCGAAACTTCGCCGGCATTGCCGCCTGCAGCACGTTCAGGATCGGCCGCTTGCTTCCCGCCCAACGGATGATCGGTGTTGTCAACGCGCCTCCGCGCTTGTTGGTCTGTTATCGCGCGCTATTATAGCGTCCACAGGTCCTGCCTACACACCAGTCACGCCGTACGATATGCGCTAGGGGACGCGGTCCGAATGGGCCAGCCCAGCTGTTCTGCATAAACCGTTGTGACCGGAAGGCGATGTGCCTCAGGCCGAAGCGACGGTGGGCGGCCCATTGCACGACTACACGCGTTGCCTAAACCGCCGCCAGCCGCTTCCCTCTGGCTCCCGAGCGAGACAGCGCGCCGTGACGCTCAATTGACGCGGGCGCTTGCGTCAGCGCTGCAACTCTGACATCGGGCTGCGCTTGCAGCCGTCGGAAACCCACAACGAACGCAAAAAAGTCTATGCCATTCGAGATACTGCCCTGGGAACGGTTAGCTGGCGCATATCGGGGCACCATCCTCCTCGGGAATGGAGCAAGCATTGCTGTGAGCCCCAGCTTTTCGTACGGATCGCTGCTAGGCCATGCAAGGGCCAACGGTCTGATGACGCCGGACGTCCAGCGTCTGTTCGAGTTTTTCGGGACTTCAGATTTCGAGTTGATTCTGCGCAATGTCTGGCAGGCATCGAACGTGAACCAGGCATTGCGAATCCCTGACGACAGGACTCGTGGCGCATACCATCACGTCAGAGATTGCCTGATACAAACGGTTCGCAACGTTCATCCAGAGCACGACGCGGTCCGCGAACAGCTACCCCTGCTTTACGAATTCCTGAGATCGTTCGATACGGTCATTTCCCTGAACTATGACCTCGTGCTCTACTGGGCCCTGACTTTCGGCCTTGACCTGGACGACGCACACGCGTTCAAGGACTGCTTCGTCCGTGGCGGCCGTTTCGACGACAACTGGCAGCGCTTCAGGGAGCCCATTGGTCGGGAGCGGTCGACCTCGCTCGTCTTCTACCCGCATGGCAGTCTCGTCCTGTGCAGAAACCGCATCGAAGAAGAGGTGAAGATCCACAACCAGGAAGCGGGTCTGCTTCAAGCCATCCTGAACCGATGGATATCCGGGGAAGTCGTCCCCCTGTTCGTGAGCGAGGGCACATGCGAGCAAAAGGTGACCTCGATTCAAAGCAGTTACTACCTGTCGACCGTATACCGCGAAGTATTACCGTCTGCCCGGGAGTCGCTGGTCATCTATGGCTGGGGCTTCGGCGAGCACGACATTCATTTGTTGCGACGGATGAGGGCATCGGGCATACGCAGGGTCGCCGTTTCAGTGCTCGGCGGCGATCAGGCCTATTGCAATCGGGTGTCCCAGATCATCTGGAACGAACTGGGCGCCAGAACCCACGTGGCGTTCTTCGATTGTCAAAGCCCGGGATGCTGGAATCATGTCGCGTAGCCGCCGATCTATGCGTAGCACATAAACCCGACCGATGGGTCCTGCGCCCAAATGGCCTGCGAAGAAAAAGCGAACTTGGGAAAATGCCCTTACTCAAATCACGCTTTGACCGACGCGATTCCATAGTTTCGCCCCGGTCTTGATAGAGCAACGCCCCGCATCAGCGAAGGTCGCGAAGAACAGCGCATATTAGTGGCAGTAACTAGCTTGCGAGTGGCACGTCGAGATGCATTCCGCTTCGCCACCGCCGAGCATTCAATACCTAGCGCCGCAGTCAAACCCGCGCCCATCGCGTAGTCCCTACCCGGTCAACTCGCAGCGTGGCATGCACCCGACTCCCAGGTTCCCGCCCTTGACCCGCGACCGTAGCCGATAGCGGGCAGGCATCAAGGGGCGAGGGACCGTGTTTCCCGCACCCCTCCCTCGCCTTTCTCCTTGACGCCTGCCCGCTATCGGCTCCTCCAGTCGCACGGGCGGGAACCCGGGAGCCTGGCGGCAGCAAAGCCAACCCCGAGTTCCACCGGGAGGTGCCCAGCCGCAACGGCAAGTCACATCCCGTCGCCCGGTTCAGGTCCTCAACCTTGACTGTGGAGATTGCCATGCAACTCGCTTCCTCTTTCCGTTACGGCTCCCCGATGCTGCGCGCCGATTCGCCTCTGTTGGACGATCAGATTCGCCGCGTTGCCCCATCCATCTTTGCGGACGGCAAGCACGAAAGCCGCTCCGAACGCTACACCTACATTCCGACGATCGACGTCCTGCGCGGACTGCGCAACGAGGGTTTCCAACCCTTCATGGTCTGCCAGACGCGCGTGCGGCAGGACGACCGTCGCGAGTACACGAAACACATGATTCGGCTTCGTCACGCGGAACAGATTACCGGCGAGGAAGCCAACGAAATCGTACTGTTGAACTCGCACGATGGCACCAGCAGTTACCAGATGCTCGCGGGCATGCTGCGCTTTGTCTGCCAGAACGGCATGGTGGCGGGCGATAACGTCGCCGATATCCGAGTCCCGCACAAGGGCAACATCGTCGAAAACGTGATCAACGGTGCGTTCGACGTGCTCGACGGTTTCAACCTGATCCGCGAGCAGAAGGAAGGCATGCGCGCCGTCACACTCGACCGCGACGAACAGCACGCATTCGCCCGCTCCGCACTCGCGCTGCGCTACGACCCGACCGACCGGGAAGCACCGGCCCCGGTTACCGACAACCAGTTGCTTGCTCCGCGCCGCTTCGAGGATCGCCACGACGACCTCTGGACCGTCTTTAACCGCGTTCAGGAAAACCTCACCAAAGGCGGCCTGCATGGACGCTCGCGCACGGGTCGGTCGATGTCTACCCGTCCCATCACCGGCATCGACCAGAACGTGAAGCTCAACCGCGCCCTCTGGATGCTCGCGGACGCAATGCGACAGATGAAAGCGTAGCCACGACAGGGGCGGGAAAGCCGCCATTCTTTTTATCTATCAGGACTCCTATCCGGGCCGGATCCTGACAGAATCCGATAGTGCCCGACCCGGAACTTTCATTCCAACTTTCTGGAGTCAGTCATGCAAGCAAAATCCGAAACCACTATGGTAGACAGCACCGAACAAGCTACCATGCTCGAAACCCACTTCGGTAACGAGCAGCCCATCGTGACCGTACCGTATTCCAGCCTGCGACCGTCGCCACTCAATGCGCGCACGAAACCCCTGTCGGGCATTCCCGGCCTTGCCGCCAATATCCGGGCAAAGGGTCTGTTGCAAAATCTCGTCGTCCACGAGCTCAAGCGATCGCGCGGCAGGCAGCGCAAATATGGCGTGTGTGCCGGTCAGCGCCGCGAAGCCGCCCTCGACCTCCTGTTCGAACAGAAAGACATCGCCGCCGACTACCCGGTCCCCGTGCGCATCGTCAGTGAAGGCGAAGCCCTCGCCGTTTCTCTGATCGAAAATACCGAGCGCGAAGGACTCGATCCGTTCGATGTGCTGCGCGCATACCGGATGCTGGCCGAGGAAGGGCGAAGCGTCGATTACATCGCCGCGCTCTTTTCTGCCTCGCCGCTCACGGTCAAACGACGCATGAAGCTCGCGAGCGTATCCCTAAAGCTGTTGGCCCTGCTGCGAGAGGACGCGATCACGCTAGATCAGCTTGCCGCACTCGCCCTCGCTGACAACCACGAAACGCAGGAGCACATCTGGTTCGATGCGAACGAGTGGCAGCGCCAGCCCAACTATCTGCGGCAGGCCATCACGCGGGCCGAAATCGATGCGAGTCGCAGCCGCCTCATGCGCTTTATTGGCCTCGACACCTACGAAGCAGCAGGCGGGTATGTACGCCGTGACCTCTTCAGTGACGACGGGAATGCGGGCTACATCGCGGATGCCGAACTTCTGCAGCGGCTCGTCGCGCAGAAGCTCGACGTCGCCGCAGAAGAAGTACGCGCCGAGGGTTGGGGCTGGACAGAAACCCGAGTCGAGCGTGACGTGTTGGAGCTTAACCGCTACGGCAAGCTGCGCCCAATCCAGCGCCTCTTTACCGACGACGAGCAGCGCGAAATGGATGCGCTTACCGCAAAGCAGGATGAACTGGCAGGGAAGCTGGAGGCACTGTCCGAGGGCGACGAAAATGCCTATGAGGAAGCCGACCGCCTCGATGCCGAAATCGACCGGGTCAATGCCGCGATCGTCGCACTTGAAAGCCGCGCCCTGGTGTGGGATACACAGCAGATGGCGGAGGCGGGCGCGTTCGTGATCATCGATCCGCAGGGAAAACTGCTCATCGAGCGCGGTCTCGTTCGGCGCGAAAACAGTGCGGCGCTGGACGCGGCGGGTGCGACTGTCACCGGCACGCCGCAGGCGGAAGCGGCGGACCCGGCAGACTGTCCTGTTACGAAGATCAAGCCAGTCCACAGCGCGAAACTCTGCCAGCGACTCACCGCGCACCGCACCGTCGCCATCCACGCCGAACTAGTCGCTCGGCCCGCCGTCGCGCTCGCCGCCCTGTTACGGCATCTCGTTCCGCAGGCGCTGCCCGAGCACTACGGTTACACGTCCGCGCGCGATTATCTGGCGCTATCTGGCGACAACAATCGCGACAGCCTGCTGCGCGCGGCGGACGACCTGCCCACCAGTGCTGCATGGAACGCCATCGAGGCACAACGCGCCCGATGGACCGCCGAGTTGCCCGCGAAACACGCCGACCTGCTGCCGTGGCTCGCGAAGCAGGATCCTGGGACAACGCTGCTCGATCTGCTCGCCTTCTGCACCGGCACCCTGCTCGATGGGATCGTGGCCGAAGAAAAGCCGCATGCGATCAGCGCGCTCGCGGGCGCGCTAAACCTGGACATGACCCGATACTGGACGCCGACCCGCGCCACTTATTTCGATCATGTCAGCAAGGCGCGCATCGGGGAAGTCGTGTCCGCAGCCGTTTCGCCAAAGGTTGCCGCCGACCTCGGGAAGATGAAGAAGGCCGACGCCGCTGCCGCCGCCGAACTGCGGCTGGCCAAGGTCATGTGGCTCCCGGAAATCCTCACCGATACGGAAATCCCGGTCACGCCGTCATGGGAAGCTCGCGACGACGAGGATGGGAATGCCGGGGCGGATGGACACGACCCGGACACCGGCAACGGTTCCGACGACGCGCAGGACGACGGCAGTGCCGGCGAGCCCGAGAGCGATCACGGTGGCATCAGCAACACGGTTTGCGATGTGGCCGCGTCTCCCGCCACAGCCGGCGTGCAGCTGCCGTGGCCCTTTCCGACCGCTGCCGGCCTCGCGCGCGCTTCATGATGCCCTCGCGTTCATGAAAGGCGACACCAACGAAGTATGACCCGTGCGGGCAGACGGCAAACCGTCTGCCCGCACCGGATGACTGCCGGTGTACCGCCCCGCCAGCCCACCCGCTACCGCCGCGAGCAGAATCACGATCAGCGCTCCGACCACCAGTGCGCGGAACGCCTTCGTCATCCGTCTCGCGGCTATCTGGTCAACCTTCGCGGCACGCGCCGCTGCCGCGCTCATCTCCCGCTCAAACAGAGCTACCGCTGCGTCGAGCTTCTGCCGATGCTCACGCAACGCGACGGCTACCGTGCCCACCACCCGGTTTCCCGCGATGCGCGCAATTTGGTCAGCGGCGCGCCCCACCTGCGTGACCAACGCCTGTTCATTCAGTGCTGCGAGCTTCGCGCGATACCTCGCCTCGTGTTCAACGGCCATGCATTCCGCGAGTTCGATGGTCGCCTTGCAGCGCGCGAGCGCGTCGCGGTGCTGCGCCATTAGCGCGTCCGTCGCCTCACGTGCCTCCTCCCGCACCGCGTCCAGTTTGCCGTTGCCTGCCCGCTCGATGCGCTCCGGCATCGCTTCGTAAAGGCGAGCATAGTATTCGAGCACCGCCAGCACCGACCAAAGCGCATCGTTGTCGCGCAGGTTCAGGGCCACCGACACCCGACGCATGCGTAGCAGGCTCGCATCGTCCGGGTTCTCTCCGGTCACATCGTAAAAGAGCCGGGCCAGTGGATCGACAGGACGTCCGCGCCGCGTCCGCCGTTCAGGCATTACCCGTCACCCCGGCGAACATCGCGTCATAGAGCGCCCGCCAGCGCAGCAGTTCCGCGCGCTGCCCGATGGGTAGCGACTCCGCCGCCTCGCGCACCGACAAGCGCTGACTACGCAGATCGTCCGCCACGCGATCCGCGAGTTCGGGAAAGTCGAGCGACTTGCCCTTCGCCTCGACACTCTTGCGGATCTTTGAGTCCTGATACAGCACGAACCTGTCCGGTGTGCCGTAGTGGCCATTGCGCACAACGTGCGTCATCGCGTCTGGGAAGGTTTCACCGAACTGACGCAGCAGTTCCAGACTATCGCGCTGCCGGTTGATCACCCAGAACACGACGAGCCGTCTGCCAAGCTCGCCCAGCGTGCTGGCCAGCGTCGCGCCGTAGCGGGCAACGCCATCCTGGTTGCGGGCTGCCGTGCTGACCACCACAACCGCGTCGCGATGCTCGTCGCAGTAGTTCACGAAATTGATCCACCCGTCCGCCTCGTCCAGATCGAACGCGGCGCAATCAATCTCGCCCTGCACGGCCTTCATCACGTCAGGGTTCGACGTGTCATTCTCAACCAGCACGGGCTTGACGCCACGCCGCTGCAGATGATCGACCAGCGCGAGCGCGACGAGGCTCTTGCCAACGCCACCCTTGCCGCCGCCCACGAGATAGATGGGATTGACTGCCGTATCCATCGCGACTCCTCTACAGATCGTCGGTGTCGGGCCGGATCGCGAATCCGAGTGCGCCCTGCACTGGCCCGGATTGCGGTCTGGCTTCCGTCTTTCCCCCATCCTTGCGAACATGCTTTGTCTGAGACGTCGCATCCTGCGCGCGAGATTGCGCCGCGAATACCTTCTCAGCACCGGGCGCGCGTGCACCTGATGCTGACCGCGCAACACCACCTGCGCTACCGCCTTTCCCGGTCGAGCGCAGTGCATAGCGAATCGTCCCGGCCGTGATGTCGAGTCCTTGCTGCTGCGCCTGCTCCGCAATTTGCTCCAGCGTATAGCCCTTCGCCTGCGCAGTCCGCACGCGCACACGCATGTCCTTCATCGCATCGCGCACCGTCACGCCACGCTCGGTATCCGGCTTCTCCGGCAGCGCATCGAGTGCGCGACCAAACGCCTCCCATTGCGACTTCGTATAGACCTTCGCAACAGGCATCGTTACTCTCCTGAACATCGGCTACACATCGCTGTGACACCATCGTGCGCACGTCCTGAGCACGCGTCAACACGGTTTTTGCGCACGACTTGCCCGCGCAGGAACACACCGGCAGCGAAGGGAATGTAGGAGAACAACGCACTTTTTTGCGTACGTGGTGCGCACGCGACACGCTTCACCAACGCATCTAGGATGCGCCGGGGTAGCGCTCTCCGCTCACTCCGGAGACTATCACCTTGACGCCGGATTGTGGTTTCGGTTGTGTCACATGTAGGCATGCAGACTGTACACGCCTAGCCGGGAACTGCTCATGTGTTTCGCTCTCGTCTGCGCATTCGATGCTCGCCTCATAGCGCACCGCTTGAATCGCACCGTCCACATGCTTTCACTCGTTCCGAGCGTTGCATAGGCTCCCCGCACACTATCTCTCGTTTTGTATTTTCATGCGCCTCGCGAAGCGCATCGATCAGCACAGATACCCAGCAAACCATTCGCATTTTTGTGAGCACCCAACGCACGGGAGCGCGCACACTTCACACATTGGGTTCGCCACTGGTTCGCAGTTCATGACGCACTGGTTGCGCATCCCTTAACACATCGTTTTACGCAATGCGCTGACCCAGACACAACCCCACGTCGCATTGTCATCGCAAGGACAACGCACGCCGTTCTCCACGGCACGATCAGCTGTTTACTCGAAGGCAGAAACCTCTGCGCACGGCGTTTACTCTGGACCACAAAAATGCACAGAGAACAAGGGATGGCAGGATAGGCTACCGCCGGTTTTTGGCGCCACAGCCCTTTATCAATCACTCCGGCGTTGTACAGCCCACATCAACATGGACAGAAAAGTGGAAATTTCCGAGGAACAAGATTGTTGCACTCGGAACCCTTCCGTCTATATTGAAAGGACGGGCGATCGAAATATCACCTTCGTCGCGGGTCCCGTCATTTCGATGCAGGAAGTGGCCCGATCGCGCAGAGTTCTGGGAGAACATTCGTGGGATTGCTTAAACTTTTGGTCGTCTATGGTGCGATCGTCGTGCTGGCAAAGGGCATTCAACTCTTTAGTCGCCACTCTCGACACCAATACGGATACAGTTTTTTCACGGCACGTGGATTCTGGCTTGCCGCGATTGGTATCAATCTCATCTGGTGGGGATACATTGGATGGGGAACCGCACGACTGCACCACGAGTCGACTTGGAGTGGTCTTTTACTCATCGCAATCGGGCTTGCTACCGTCGCACGGTTGATCTACGAGAACGTCCGGGGGACGGGGTTCATCAATGGTCCTTGCGGGACAGCCATGCAGCTCGTTCTGTTTTTCCCCGTGGCGCTCTACGGCGTCCCGCTTCTGGCGATTACGATACTTTTTCTGCTCTTCGCGACTTTCAAGGTAGGGCCGGTCTGGTTGGTTGATCGCGAATGAATCCAGTGACCTGGACCTATCCGTGATTTCGTGGGCGAGGCATATCATGAGGTGTAAAAGTCATGGATATGCCGATGAAGAAGAAAAGGCAAACTGTAGCGCGTCAGGCAGCGGCCCGCGGGCCGCTGCCTGAACTGCCCAAGGAATTGCTGGACCAGTTGGTCAAGGGGCCGATGACGCCGGCCGAGGTCCAGGATCTGATGCTGGCGTTCAACAAGGCAATCATTGAGCGCGCGATGGGCGCTGAGATGAACCTGCATCTGGGCTACCCGTCGGGTCAGCCCAAGCCGGCCGGGCAGGCCAACGAGCGCAACGGCGCCAGCGGCAAGACGGTCATCACCGATCGTGGCCCAGTCCGGGTCGACGTGCCTCGTGACCGTGACGGCAGCTTCGAGCCGATCCTGATTCCCAAGCACGAGCGCCGTTTCACCGGCTTCGACGAACGCATCATCGCGATGTACGCCCGCGGCATGAGCGTGCGCGAGATTCAGGGATTTCTGGCCGAGCACTACGGCACTGAGGTGTCGCCGGACTTCATCAGCTCGGTCACCGACGAGGTGATGGCCGAGGCGCTGAGCTGGCAGAGCCGCCCGCTCGAGACGATGTACCCGGTGGTGTTCTTCGATGCGCTGCGGGTCAAGATCCGCGACGACGGCGTGGTCAGCAACAAGGCCGTCTATCTGGCTTTGGGGATTCAGGCCGACGGCCAGCGCGACGTGCTGGGCCTCTGGATCGAGCAGACCGAGGGCGCCAAGTTCTGGCTCAAGGTGTTCAACGAACTGAAGACGCGCGGCTGCCAAGACATCCTGATCGCCGTGGTCGATGGCCTGAAGGGGCTCACCGAGGCCATCAGCACGGCCTATCCGCGAACCACCGTTCAGACCTGTATCGTGCATCTGATCCGCAACAGTCTCGAGTACGCCAGCTACAAGGATCGCAAGGCATTGGCCGCAGCGCTGCGCCCGATCTACGCGGCTGCCAGCGAAGAGGCGGCACGGCAGGCGCTGCAAGACTTCGCCGACGGACCTTGGGGCGCGAAGTACCCGACCATCGTGCAATCGTGGCAGCGAGCATGGGAGCACGTCGTACCGTTCTACGTGTTCCCGCCGGAGATTCGACGGGTCGTGTACACCACGAACGCCATAGAAAGTTTGAACATGCAGTTGCGCAAGATCATCAAGACCCGTGGTCACTTCCCCAATGACGAGGCGGCCATCAAGCTGCTCTGGCTGGCGCTGCGCAACGTACTGGCCAAGACCGTGCGGTCCGCCTTCGACTGGAAAAATGATATGAACGCCTCCCACCCGTGAGTGGCGTAGCTTGCAGGAAGGCTGAGCCTTACGGGCCAATGGCATCAAAGTGCCCAGATGGAAG
>NZ_JAAGPO010000215.1:0-16571 GCF_017104825.1 Burkholderia sp. Ac-20345
TAGCGGGGCCGGATCGGGGCGCGGGACTTGCGAGTTCGCTGCCGCGCGCGCGAGGCTGGCGGTGCTGCCGGTCGTGGGCGGCGGCATCGCGCTGGCCGGGGGGATCGGCGCGGGCGGTGTCGGCATGCTGCGCTGGGGTGTGGTCGGCTTCAACCAGCCCGACGGCGCCACGGGTTCCACGTGAGGACGCGGGGGCGTGCTGCTGCGCGGCTTCGGCCGCGCCTGCGGGTCGGGTTTCCACAGCGTCGGGCGCGAATACCGGCCGTTCTGGCGCGGCGCCATCGAATTGACGGTGTGCGCGGTGGTCGGCTGGACGACGTCGTCGTCGCGATGCAGCGCGCTGCGCGGCAGGTCGGCGATGCCGCGCGCGTCGTCGTCACCGCCGTCGCGCGACAGCTTGACGCCGAACGACGTATCGACCCATGCGGCGAACTGCCGCCAGCCGATGCCGGTCAGCCAGGGCAGCCCGGCAAAGAACAGCACGACCATCGCGACCGGCGTGCCGATCGGGCCGAGCACGTGGGCGAAGCCTGCCGAGAACGCATGGCCGAGCGCGTCCGTGTCGGGGCCCGACAGCGGGCTCGTCAGCGTGCAGCTTGCCACGAACACCGCGGCGAAGCCGAGCCACAGACGGATCGAGCCGCGGCCGGCAAGCCCGCCGCCGCCAGGCAGCATCGCCTGCACGAGACGCCAGAAGAGAAGGAGGAACCAGACGGCGGAGATGCCGAACCAGCCGAAGACTACCGTGTGCATGCTTTGAAACAGGAGTGGGGAGGGGCGCGCGGGGCGCGACCCGCCGAGTTTAACCGGCCGGCGAACAAGACTCTAACGCGGCGTGCATTCGATTCACGCCGCGCGACGCGTGTGCGCGGCACACGCGCGTGGCGCGCCACGCGAAGGCGGTCGGTCGGCCTTCGCGCGCGCCGTGCATCAGGGGCTCCGGTGCGTGAAGGTCAGCGTTGCGCCGGAAGCGGTCACGATCTGCAATTGCTGCGGCTCGCGCATCTGCACGCCGGTCTTGTCGACGTGGGCGAGTGCGTCGAGGTACGCGGCCTCGAGCTGGCCGCCGAGCGTATTCGGGCAGGCCATCCGCGTGCCGGCGAGCGGCCCGAAGCTCAGCAGGCCGTTCTTGATCGCGTAGGTGCCCATGTAGCGGTTGCAGCCCGAGAACCCGCTGGCGCGCCGGATGCCGGAATCGGTCGACAGCGCGAGCTTGATCGGCTCGCCGTTGTCGCCGTGCGGGATCGCGCGCTGCGTGCCGTCGGCGTTCAGCCAGCTGGTGAGTTCCCAGCTCGTGTCGTCGAGCAGCTGGACGGCGGCCGGGTTGTACGGGTCGGGCGCGGGGGCGGCGGAATCGGGATTGGTCGGCATCGCGCAGGCGGCGAGAAGCGTGGCAAGCGTCAACGCGCAGAGCGGCGCGCGCAACGGGCGAAGCAGGCCGGTGCGTGCGCGTGCGGCGGCGGACAGGTGGGACATGAGCCTCGTTCCTCATCGGATTCTGATCAAGGCGTAAGAGTAACGCACCCGCCCTGCGGCAGGCGAGCCGACACTTCGTGCGTGAAAACGTTCGCAGCCCGCTCGCGAGCGGCCCGCGACCGGGCGCCGGCGCGGCGAAACGCGCCAAACCGGTGTCGTGGCGCGTGTTAACATCGGAGCCGTTTTCGTCATCCACCAGAAGCGGGTAATCACATGCAGATCGGTCAGCGGCTCGGTACGCCGCTCTCATCCTCGGCCACGCGCGTCATGCTGCTCGGCGCCGGCGAACTCGGCAAGGAAGTCATCATCGCGTTGCAGCGGCTCGGCGTCGAAGTCGTCGCGGTCGACCGCTATCCGGACGCACCGGGCCATCAGGTCGCGCATCGCGCGCACGTGATCGACATGACGGATGCCGCCGCGCTGCGGGCGATCGTCGAGGCCGAGCGCCCGCACCTGATCGTGCCCGAGATCGAGGCGATCGCGACCGACGCGCTCGCGGCGATCGAGGCGGCCGGCCTCGCCGAGGTGATCCCGACCGCGCGCGCGACGCAGCTCACGATGAACCGCGAAGGGATCCGCCGGCTCGCGGCCGAGGAGCTTGGCCTGCCGACGTCGCCGTATGCGTTCGCGGATTCGTTCGAAGCGTTCAGCGCGGCCGTTGCGAAGATCGGCATGCCGTGCGTCGTGAAGCCCGTGATGTCGTCGTCGGGCAAGGGGCAGTCGGTCGTGAAGACCGATGCCGACGTGAAGCCGGCGTGGGATTACGCGATGGCGGGCGGCCGTGTGAACCACGGCCGCGTGATCGTCGAGGGCTTCATCGATTTCGACTACGAGATCACGCAGCTCACCGTACGCGCGATCGATCCGGCGACGAACGCCACGCGCACCTACTTCTGCGAGCCGGTCGGCCACGTGCAGGTCGCGGGCGACTACGTCGAGTCGTGGCAGCCGCAGCCGATGAGCGCCACGGCGCTCGAGAAGTCGCGCGAGATCGCGCACAAGGTCACCGAGGCGCTCGGCGGGCGCGGGATGTTCGGCGTCGAGCTGTTCGTGCGCGGCGACGACGTGTGGTTCTCCGAGGTGAGCCCGCGGCCGCACGACACGGGCCTCGTCACGCTCGCGTCGCAGCGCCAGTCGGAATTCGAGTTGCACGCGCGCGCGATTCTCGGGCTGCCGGTCGATCCGGCGCTCGGTACGCCGGCCGCGTCGGCCGTGATCTATGGCGGGCTCGACGAGCGCGGGATCGCGTTCGAGGGCGTGCGTGAAGCGCTCGCGGTGCCGGGCGCCGACCTGCGCCTGTTCGGCAAACCGGAAAGTTTTGCGAAGCGGCGCATGGGCGTCGCGCTGGCAACCGGCGCGACCGTCGACGAAGCCCGCGAACGCGCGAAGCGCGCCGCCGCGGCCGTCCGGCCCGTGTCGGCCCGCTGACGTAACCAGGAGAGGACGATGACGCCGAACTGGTTGCGTATCGGAAAACTGGCCGCCGCGCTGGCGCTTGTCGCGAGTCTCGCGGGTTGCGGCGTCGCGGCCGCACCCTGCCGGGTGGCCTCGGCCGGACTCAAGATCGTGCCGCTCGTCGGCCACCTCGCGGCCGCGCCGACCGACGCGTGTGCCGACGTCATCGATCCCTGATCACGATACCCGACGCGATTGCCCACAATAATCGCGCGCCCCGCGAGGGCGCGTTTCCACCCGTCTCGTGAGAGGACCTGCATGATTCGCCAAACCCTCGCCGCGCTCGCGCTCGCCGGCACGGCCGTTTCCGTCGCGCATGCCGCCCAACTGACCGTCGAAGAGATCGACGCCGATGCGCGCCAGTTCGCCGTCTACCAGTGCGCGAACCAGAAGCAGCCGGTGCGCGTGTCGTACTGGCTCGCAGGCAACGGCCAGAGCTTCGCGCTCGTGCCGGTCAACGGGAAGCAGATGCTGTTCGTCGACACCGTGTCGGCGTCGGGCGCGCGCTACCAGGCCGGCCGCTATACGTGGTGGACGAAGGGCAAGGAAGCGACGCTGCGCGACGAGATTGCCGACCAGAACTCGCCGCCGCTGCTGGGCGACTGCGTGCAGGTCGAGAAGAAAAAGAAGAAGGGCTGAGCGTCTGGCGCGAACGTGGGGCGCGCCAGAAGGTGCCTGCCGGCGACCGGCTCTCGGGCCTGACGGCCCGGCATGCGGGCTGGGGTAGCAGGCTGGCCGCGGGCGACCGGGCAAGACGAGCCATGATCAGGCCCCTAAAATCGCCCATCGCCCATCGCCCATCGCCCATCGCCCATCGCCCATCGCCCATCGCCCATCGCCTGTCGCCTGTCGCCTGTCGGCCGATCGGCATAGCCCGACCGGGCCATTCATCGACCGCGCGGGCCTGCCCGGGCCCGCCGCGCGAGCCGCCGTTGCGGGCGTTCGCGGCGTTGTCACGGACAGATGGCCGCGCAGTGCTACAATACGGCCCTTTCCGCCGGCATTCGCGCCGAACGGAGTCCGCACGGCCTGGCGTCCAGCGTTCGCATTGAACCGGTCCCAAGCGCCAGAGCGGCGCCGCGCGGCGCGCCGCGGCTCCGTCTATTTCCGAATTGTGATGAGCGCAGGCCCGGCTGGCCTGACGCACGATGTCCCCGCCGCGCCTTTTGAGCGAAACGCCACCATGTCCGATTCTGTCGCCAAGCCCGTCGACGCAACCTTCGATCAATTCGGCCTTGCCGCCGATATCCTGAAAGCCATTGCGGAGCAGGGCTATACGACGCCGACGCCGATCCAGGCGCAGGCCATTCCGGTCGTGCTCGCCGGCCGCGACGTCATGGGCGCCGCGCAAACGGGTACCGGCAAGACCGCGAGCTTCTCGCTGCCGATCATCCAGCGCTTGCTGCCGCAGGCCAACACGAGCGCGTCACCCGCGCGCCACCCGGTGCGTGCGCTGATCCTCACGCCGACCCGCGAACTCGCCGACCAGGTAGCCGCGAACGTGCACGCGTATGCGAAGCACACGCCGCTGCGTAGCGCGGTCGTGTTCGGCGGCGTCGACATGAACCCGCAGATGGCCGAACTGCGCCGCGGCGTCGAGATCCTGATCGCGACGCCGGGCCGCCTGCTCGACCACGTGCAGCAGAAGACGGCCAACCTCGGCCAGGTGCAGATCCTGGTGCTCGACGAAGCCGACCGGATGCTCGACATGGGCTTCCTGCCCGATCTGCAGCGCATCCTGAACCTGCTGCCGAAGGAGCGCCAGACGCTGCTGTTCTCGGCCACCTTCTCGGGGGAAATCAAGAAGCTCGCGTCGACCTACCTGCGCAATCCGCAGACGATCGAGGTCGCGCGCAGCAACTCGACGAACGCGAACGTCACGCAGATCGTCTACGACGTCGCCGAAGGCGACAAGCAGGCGGCCGTCGTGCAGCTGCTGCGCGATCGCGCGCTCAAGCAGGTGATCGTGTTCTGCAACAGCAAGATCGGCGCGAGCCGGCTCGCACGCAACCTCGAGCGCGACGGCGTGGTCGCGTCGGCGATTCACGGCGACAAGACGCAGCTCGAGCGGATGCAGGCGCTCGACGCGTTCAAGCGCGGCGAGATCGAGGCACTGGTCGCGACCGACGTGGCCGCGCGCGGCCTCGACATCGCCGAACTGCCGGCCGTGATCAACTTCGACCTGCCGTTCAGTGCGGAAGACTACGTGCACCGGATCGGCCGTACTGGCCGCGCGGGTGCGACGGGCGACGCGCTGTCGCTGTGCAGCCCGAACGAGCGCAAGCAGCTTGCCGATATCGAGAAGCTGATCAAGCGTCCGCTCGAAATGCAGACGCTCGCGCTCGACAAGCCGGCGCGCGCTCGTCACGACGAGCGCGGCAACGACCGCGGCGGCGACCGCAACAGCGAGCGCGGTGGCGAACGGGGTGGCGAACGAGGCGGCCGTCGCGATCGCGACGAACATCGCGGCGCTTCGGGGCGCCGGCCGGGCAGCTCCGAGCGCGGTCATCACCGTCGCCACGAAGCGCCGGTCGACGATTTCTTCCTGAAGCCGTACGAGCCGTCGGCGCCGGCGAAGCAGCACGACGATGCGCAGCCTGCGCAGCAGCCCGAGAAGAAGGGGCCGAAGCGTCAGGTCGCCGCGCTGCTCGGCGGGTTCGGGATGCCGCGCAAGCCGTCGGCGTAAGTCCGGCGGATGTGACGGAGCGGCGCGCGAGCGCTGCGGGAGAAGCGGGTGCATGCGATGAGCATGTGCCCGTTTTTCATTGGGGCCGTGATTCGATGGGGAGCGGAAGAGGGCGTGGGGTGCCGGTGGCGAGCGATGCAGTCGGCACCCGGCGGGCACCCGATCGCCGCGAAACCGGCGCGCTGCCGTGCGTTAGCCGGCCTGCGGCCCGAAGCGCGTCGCCCACGCGGCCGTTGCGGCTGCGTAGAACGCGTCGAGCGTCGTGCCCGCGAGCGCGCCGTCGCGCGCGAGGCCCAGGTGCGCGGCCGCGGCCTGCAGTGCCGGCAGCGGATCGTCGCGTTCGAGCGCGATCGCGCCCGTCTGCTTGCTGAGCTTTTCGCCGTTCGCATCGACGACGACGGGCACATGAAGGTATTGCGGGGTCGGCACGCCGAGGCAGTGCTGCAGGTGGATCTGGCGCGCGGTCGAGTCGAGCAGGTCGGCGCCGCGCACGACGTGCGTGATGTGCGCATCGGCATCGTCGACGACGACTGCGAGCTGGTAGGCCCATTGGCCGTCCGCGCGCTTCAGCACGAAATCGCCGACTTCGGTCGCGAGGTTCTGCGATTGCATGTGTTGCCAGCGATCGTCGAACGTGACGATCGCGTCGCCGCCGTCCGGCACGCGCAGCCGCCACGCGCGCGCGGGCTTGCCGTGCAGGCCGGTGCGGCAGGTGCCAGGGTAGGCGAGCGTCGTGTGGCGCTCGTGCGCGGCGCGCAGCGAATCGGCGATTTCCTTGCGCGTGCAGCCGCACGGATAGACGAGCCCGGCCGCGACGAGCCGTTCGAGTGCGGCCGTATAGGCGGCATCGCGTGTGCTTTGCCAGACGGGCGGCTCGTCGGGCGTCATGCCGAAATGCGCGAGCGTCGCGAGGATGTCGTCGGCCGCGCCGGGTACCGTGCGCGGGCCGTCGAGATCCTCGATGCGCACGAGCCATGCACCGCCGTGCGCGCGCGCGTCGAGCCAGCTCGCGAGCGCACCGACCAGCGAGCCGAAGTGCAGCGGGCCGGTGGGCGACGGCGCGAAGCGGCCGCGATAGGCAGTCATCGGGGCGCGGGGCAGCGCGTGGTTACGCGGCGCTGGCTGCCGGTGCGCAGGCCGGGCACGACTGGCCGGACACGTAGCTCGGCGACTGTTGCGCTTCCGGCGTGACGACCGCGCGGCACGCGAAGCACGTGACGTTCTCGGTGGGCTGGAGTTGCGGGTTCAGCGCGGTGCGGTAGTCGAACACGAAGCAGTCGCCGTGATAGTGCGCGCCGCCGACTTCCTCGAAGTACTTCAGGATCCCGCCTTCGAGCTGGTACACGTTCTCGATGCCGATTTCCTTCATGTGGATCGCGGCTTTCTCGCACCGGATACCGCCCGTGCAGAACGACACGACCGTCTTGCCTTCGAGGTCGGCGCGGTTCGCGTCGATCACTTCCGGGAATTCGCTGAACTTGTCGATCCGGTAGTCGAGCGCGTCGTCGAACGTGCCGACGTCGATTTCGAATGCGTTGCGCGTGTCGAGCATCACGACCGGGCGGCCCGTGTCGTCGTGGCCGCGGTCGAGCCACGTCTTCAGCGTGCGCGCGTCGACGAACGGTGCGCGACCGAGTTCCGGCTTGATCGCCGGTTTCTTCATCGTGATGATCTCGCGCTTCAGGCGCACGAGCATGCGGCGGAACGGCTGCGAGTCGGACAGGCTTTCCTTGAACTGCAGCGTCGCGAACTTGCCTTCGAACAGCGGATCGTGGCGGATGTACGCGATGAACGCGTCGGCGGCTTCGCGCGTGCCGGCGATGAACAGGTTGATGCCTTCCGGCGCGAGCAGGATCGTGCCACGCAGGCCGAGTTCGTTGCAGCGGGCGGTGACGAGCGGGCGCCATTGCTCGTTCGCGTCGAGCGACACGAAGTGGTAGGCGGCGAGGTTGACGATGGTCATGATGGTCCGACGGGAAAACGGCCGCACGGCGGCCCGCAAAAAAGGGTGCGAAGCCGGGGCGCTGATTCGAAAAACCGTATTATCCCGCAAACCGCGCTCAGGCCGGCATCCTGCCGTTTGGCCAGCCGCGCGGCGTGTGGTCGCGCGCATCGGCCGAACGGCCAGAGCGGGGATTTTTTGGGCAGCCTGCGCGGCGGGGCGGCTACAATAGCGCCCATGTCAGATCCCCGCTTCGTCCATCTTCGCGTTCACTCCGAATTCTCGATTGCCGACGGCATCGTGCGCATTGACGACATCGTCAAGGCGGCGGCCGCAGACGGTCAGGGCGCGCTCGCGCTCACCGATCTCGGCAACGCATTCGGCCTCGTCCGTTTCTACCAGGAAGCCCGCGGCAAGGGCATCAAGCCGATCGCCGGCTGCGACGTCTGGATCGCCAATCCGGACGACCGCGACAAGCCGTCGCGGCTGCTGCTGCTCGTCAAGGACAAGGTCGGTTACCTGAATCTCTGCGAGCTGCTGTCGAAGGCGTGGCTCACGAACCAGTACCGCGGCCGTGCGGAACTCGACGCGAACTGGCTCGACGGCGAGCTCGCGCAGGGGCTGCTCGCGCTGTCGGGCGCACAACAGGGCGACATCGGGCTCGCGCTTGCCGCGGGCAACGAAGAAGCTGCGCGCCGTCACGCCGAGCGCTGGGCGAAGGTGTTCCCGGGCGGTTTCTACATCGAGCTGCAGCGTTACGGCCAGCCGGGCGCCGAGGCGTACATCCAGCAGGCTGCGACGCTCGCCGCGGCGCTGAAGCTGCCGGTCGTCGCGACGCACCCGACGCAGTTCATGACCGACGACGATTTCACCGCGCACGAGGCGCGCGTGTGTATTTCGGAAGGGGACATCCTCGCGAACCCGCGGCGCCAGAAGCGCTTCACGACCGACCAGTATTTCCGCACGCAGGACGACATGGCCGCACTGTTCGCCGACCTGCCGTCGGCGATCGCGAACACGGTCGAGGTCGCGAAGCGCTGCAACCTGAAGCTCGAGCTCGGCAAGCCGAAACTGCCGCTGTTCCCGACGCCGGACGGCATGTCGCTCGACGACTACCTGGTCCAGCTGTCGAAGGAAGGGCTCGAAACCCGTCTCGCGCAGCTGTATCCGGCCGAAGCCGAACGCGACGCGCAGCGCGACACGTACTACAAGCGCCTCGAATTCGAGTGCGGGACCATCACGAAGATGGGCTTCCCGGGCTACTTCCTGATCGTCGCGGACTTCATCAACTGGGCAAAGAACAACGGCGTGCCGGTCGGCCCGGGCCGCGGCTCGGGCGCCGGTTCGCTGGTCGCGTACGCGCTCGGCATTACCGACCTCGACCCGCTGCGCTACAACCTGCTGTTCGAGCGCTTCCTGAACCCGGAACGCGTGTCGATGCCCGACTTCGACATCGACTTCTGCCAGCACGGCCGCGACCGTGTGATCCAGTACGTGAAGGAGAAGTACGGCGCGGACGCCGTGTCGCAGATCGCCACCTTCGGCACGATGGCCGCGAAGGCGGCCGTTCGCGACATCGGCCGTGTGCTCGACCTCGGCTACATGTTCACCGACGGAATCGCGAAGCTGATCCCGTTCAAGCCGGGCAAGCACGTGACGATCGCCGACGCGATGAAGGAAGAGCCGCAGCTGCAGGAGCGCTACGACCACGAGGACGAGGTGCACCAGCTGCTCGATCTCGCGCAGCGTGTCGAAGGCCTCACGCGTAACGTCGGGATGCACGCGGGCGGCGTGCTGATCGCGCCCGGCAAGCTGACCGATTTCTGCCCGCTGTACACGCAGGGCGACGACGGCGGCGTGGTCAGCCAGTACGACAAGGACGACGTCGAAGCCGTCGGCCTCGTGAAGTTCGACTTTCTGGGTCTCACCACGCTGACGATCCTCGACTGGGCCGAGCGCTACATCCGCCGCCTCGATCCGTCGAAGGCCGACTGGTCGCTCGCGCAGGTGCCGCTCGACGATCCCGCGTCGTTCCAGATCCTGAAGAAGGCCAATACGGTCGCGGTGTTCCAGCTGGAAAGCCGCGGGATGCAGGGCATGCTGAAGGATGCGCAGCCCGACCGCTTCGAGGACATCATCGCGCTCGTGTCGTTGTACCGTCCGGGCCCGATGGACCTGATCCCGAGCTTCTGCGCACGGAAGCACGGCCGCGAGAAGGTCGACTATCCGGATCCGCGCGTCGAACCCGTCCTGAAAGAGACCTACGGCATCATGGTCTATCAGGAGCAGGTGATGCAGATGGCGCAGATCATCGGCGGCTACTCGCTCGGCGGCGCGGACTTGCTGCGTCGCGCGATGGGCAAGAAGAAGCCCGAGGAGATGGCCAAGCACCGCGAGATCTTCGCCGAGGGCGCGGCAACGAACGGCCTCACGCGCGAGAAGTCCGACGAAATCTTCGACTTGATGGAGAAGTTCGCGGGCTACGGCTTCAACAAGTCGCACGCGGCCGCCTACGCACTGCTCGCGTACTACACCGCGTGGCTGAAGGCGCACCATCCGGCCGAATTCATGGCGGCCAACATGACGCTCGCGATGGACGACACCGACAAGGTGAAGATCCTGTTCGACGATTGCGTCGTGAACAACCTCGCCGTGCTGCCGCCGGACATCAACCAGTCGCATTACCGCTTCGAGCCGGTCGCCGAAGCCGACGGCAAGCGCTCGCGCACGATCCGCTACGGCCTCGGCGCGGTGAAGGGCAGCGGCCAGAACGCGATCGAGGAAATCCTGCGCGCCCGCGAGGAAAAGGCATTTACCGACCTGTTCGACTTCTGCGAGCGGATCGACCGGCGTGTCGTCAACCGCCGCACGGTCGAGGCGCTGATCCGCGCCGGCGCGTTCGATTCGCTGAATGCAAACCGTGCGCAGCTGATCGCGTCGGTGCCGCTGGCGATGGAAGCGGCCGACCAGGCCGAGGCGAACGCGATGCAGGCCGGCCTGTTCGACATGGGCGCCGAGTCGCCGCACGCGCATGCGCTCGTCGACGAGCCCGCGTGGGACGACAAGCGCCGCCTGCAGGAAGAGAAGGGCGCGCTCGGCTTCTACCTGTCCGGCCACCTGTTCGACGCGTATCGCGACGAGGTCCGCCGCTTCGTGCGGCAGAAGGTCGGCGACCTGAAAGAAGGGCGCGACAAGCTCATGGCCGGCATCATCGCGTCGCTGCGCACGCAGATGACCCAGCGCGGCAAGATGCTGATCGCGCTGCTCGACGATGGCTCGGGCCAGTGCGAGATCACGATCTTCAACGAGCAGTTCGAGGCGAACAAGGCGCTGTTCAAGGAAGACGAGCTGCTGATCGTGCAGGGGCAGGCGCGCAACGATGCGTTCACGGGCGGTATCCGCTTCACGGCCGATACCGTGATGGATCTCGAACGCGCGCGCAGCCGCTATGCGCAGGCCGTGCGGCTGACGATGAACGGCAACGCCGATGCGGCCGCGCTGCGCCGCGTGCTCGAGCCGCACGTGTCGAAGGACGATCCGGCAGCTGCGAACGTGGTCGAAGCGCCTGCGCCGCGCGGCGGCGGGCGCGATGGCGGTCGTCGCCCACAGGCGCCGCTGCCGAACGGGCTCGCGGTCCAGGTCCACTACAGCAACGCGCGGGCACAAGGCGAAATGCGCCTCGGCGATGCGTGGCGCGTGAAACCGAGCGACGTGCTGCTCGCGGAGCTGCGTGCGACGTTCGACGGCAGCGTCGTGGAAATCACGTACTGACCCCGCGTCCGCCAGGCGGCTGTCACGCCATGCGGCCCGTCGCATCGCCCTTGTGCGGTGCGGCGGGCCGTTTTTGCATGTTCGGGCAAGCAGGTCTTGGGCTGGCCATCCGGACGCTATACAATCCGGCGCTAGCCGCACGAACGCGGCGCCGACCGCCGCTCGTCCGGCGGGTGGCGCCGGTATCGCGCACTTAAACGGGGTTGGATCCGTGCGGCGAACGGCGACATGCGACAAGGCCGTCCCGGAACCGGATGCCGTGGAATGCCCGTCGCGACGACAAAAAACTGACAGTCACCACATGACCATGGCCAATGGGAACCCGACGCAGCGGATCCTCGTGATCCGGATTGATTTTCTGGGCGACATGCTGTGCACGACGGCGTTTCTCGGCGCGCTGAAGGAGCGCTGGCCCGGTGCGGAGCTACATGTGGTCGCGAACCGCTACAACGCGGCCGCGCTGGCCGGAAACCCGGACGTGGACACGATCCACACCTACGTCTATAGCCGCCAATGCGAGCGCAACGACCGTCCCGGGCGGATGCGCGCGTTCTTCGACCGGCTGCGGCTCGTGCGCCGTCTGCGTCGCTTGCGGTTCGACCTCGTGGTCGTGCCGAACGGCGGCATGCATCGCAGCAGCATGCAGTTCGCGCGTCAGATCGGTGCGAAGGATTGCCGCTGGCACGATGCCGAGACCGAATTTGACGATCGCAAGCCCGAGCATGTCGCGCAGCGGCCGATGTGCCACGAGGCGTTGTCGGGTTTCCGGCTCGTGCCCGAACTCGGCCGCGCCGATCTCGACCGCCTCGAGTTGTCGGTTCATCCCGACCGCGCGCTGCAGGACGCGTGGTATCGGCTGCTCGGCGCGCGCACGAAGCCGCGCGTTGGCCTGTTCGTGACGAACAAGGCGGCCGAGCGCCGCTGGCCCGCGGACCGCTGGCGCGACCTCGCCGAGCGGCTTGCACCGTGCGCCGACTTGATCGTGTTCCGCGACCCGGCCGTCGGCCATGCCCCCGAGGACGACTCGTGGCGCGACGTGTGCGCGCGCCATGTCGCGCCGTCGTCGGTTGCCGAGCTGGTGGCTGCCGCGAGCCTGCTTGACGCGATCGTTTCGGCCGACAGCGCCCCCGTGCATCTTGCATCGGCGCTCGGCGTGCCCGTCGCTGCGCTGTTCGAGGACCGTCCCGAGAAATACCTGCGCTGGCATCCGCTCGGTGTGCCGCACGTGATCCTGCGCGCCGGCGCGACCGTCGACGCGATCGACGTCGATGCGGTCGAACGCGCGGTGCTTCACCTGCTGCCGCAGGCCACCCATCGCGACGAACCGCCGGTCGACGCAGCACACACGCGGCCATCTGCTGCTGCGACGCCTGGGATCATGACGATCGCTTCATAGCACTGCGGGCATTGCAAGCACCGCGTACGGCACCGGCGCCGGCGCGCAGTGCGCCTGCCGCGCGGCACTTCGCGCGCGGGGCCGTATCAGGGCAGCCGCACGGCCGATTCGCCATGTCGCGCCGGCTGCTGCAAAATCCTGTACATTGCCAGCCTTGTTCAGCCAGCCAGACACACCCATCGCCGTGGCCCTGTTTTCTTCCGCCCGCCCGCCCAGAACCATCCTCGTTGCCGCGCCGCGCCGTATCGGCGACGTGCTGCTGACCACGCCGCTCGTCCGTTCGCTGAAGGCCCGCTGGCCGGAAGCGCAGATCGACATGCTGGTGTTTCGCGGCACCGAAGGCGTGCTCGAGCACAATCCGGACGTGCGGCGCGTGATCGTCGTCGCGCAACGAGCGGGATTCGGCGAGCGGCTGCGCGACGCGCTGTCGATGTGGCGCCGCTACGATCTTGCGTGCGCGGCGCTGAGCTCCGACCGGCCGCGTTTCTACAGCTGGTTCGCGGGCCGCAAGCGGGTAGGCCTCGTCGACCCGAACCGCGTGACGTGGCTCACGCGGATGATGCTGAACGGGATCGCGATCAATCATCACGAATCCGCGCATACGGTCGTCAGCACACTCGCACTCGCGCCGGTGATCGGCATCGAGCCGGTGTCCGAGGTCGTTGCGCCCGGCATCGGCGACGATCCCGCACGGCGCGCGCGCTTCGACGCGTGGCTCGCCGAGTCGCCGGCGATCCGCGACGGCAAGCCGCTGGTCGTCCTGCATCCGTATCCGATGTTTCGTTACAAGCAATGGCGGCTCGACGGCTGGGTCGAGATGATCGGCTGGCTGCGCGAGCACGGTTTCGCGGTCGCGCTGTCGGGCGGCCCGGCCGACAGCGAGCGCGAATATGCGGAACAGATCGCGGCCGAAGCGGGCGGCGACGTGCTGAATCTGGTCGGACGCCTGACGTTCGGCGAAAGCGCCGAACTCGTGCGGCGAGCACGGCTCTTCATCGGGCCCGACACCGGCGCGACGCACGTCGCGGCCGCGACGGGCACCGACACGATCGCGCTGTTCGGCCCGTCCGACCCCGTGCGCTGGGGGCCGTGGCCGCAACACTGGCCCGCGACCGAGAATCCGTGGCCGCTGCGCGGCTCGGGGCGGCACGGGAACGTGTGGCTGCTGCAGGGGGAGGGCGATTGCGTGCCGTGCCGGCACGAGGGCTGCGAGCGCAAGGTCGACAGCCGCAGCGACTGCCTCGTCAATCTTGGTGCGCAGCGCGTGAAAGCCGCGGCGGCCGAGATGCTCGGGCTGAATCCGCCGGGCCCGGCCGAATCCGTCGTCGATACGTCGCGACTGCATCGCACCGGGTCCGACTGACGCGCGTTTCCTGCTGGACGCAGGCGGCTTGTGTTGCGGCGAGCCGCGTAGCCCGTTTTCCTTCGAAGGTCGTGAACTCCGCTGCGGCCGAAGCCGGACGCCAGCGGAGCATGGGCCGTTGCGCGTTACGCGCTGCGCCGGATCGCCGACGTCTCGCGCGGCAGCGCCTCACCGCGCTCGCCGCAGCCGAGCAGGATGCCGGCCAGCAGCACGATCAGGTGCCCTTCGGCGAAATCGAGCAGCAGCGAATTCGCGAGACTGCCGATCGCGAAAATCGCGAGCCAGCCGAGCAGCAGATGCCGCGAGCGCGGATCGAGCGTGCGGCTGCCGCGCGCAATCTGCACGATCAGGTTGACGAACAGCACCAGGCCGAGCGTGCCGAGCTGCACGGCCATCAGCAGGTATTCATTGTGCGGGTTCGACGTGAGCTGGCCCTCGGCGGCCGTCTTGCCGGCCGTCAGCCGCTCGAACTCCGACTCCAGGCCGCCCGCGCCATAGCCGATCACGGGGCGCTGGCGATACAGCTCGAGCCCCTTCTTGTACCACTCGAGGCGAAGCCCGGCGGACGTCACCGCGTCGCTCTGCCGGTATTGCTGGACTTCCGTCACGACCTTCATGAGCCGGCCGTTGTGGACCGTGCACGCCGCGACCACGACCGCGATGCCGGCCAGCACGAACACGCCGGCGGCGAGCCCCGCGCGCAGCGCCGACTGCCGGCGCAGCAACAGCACGAGACGCACGGCGACGACGAGGATCAGCAGCAGCGCGATGATCTGCCCGGTACGTCCCTGCAGCATCACGAACACGTTGACGAGCGACCAGATGGCCAGGGTGGCATACGTCACGCGCGGCAGCGCCTTGCGGGCCGACAGCGCGAGATCGGCGGCCTGATAGAACAGCAGCGCACCGAACATGCCGGCCGCGATGTGGTTCTTGAACACCCAGGCGCGAGACTCGGGCAGCCCGCTCGCATGTGCGGGCCCGATCGCGGTCAGGCCGAGATAGTTGGTGGTCGACAGCAGCAGGATCACGCACAGCGTGCCGAACCAGCAGCGCCGCACGATCGGCGCCCAGTTCGAATGGCGGAACGCGAGCACGGCGAACGGCAGCAGCAGCAGCTTGTCGTACTTGGCGACCCAGTTCCATGCCTTGTTGTGCGGCGCGACCGTATAGGTGACGCTGGCAGCCAGTGCGGCCAGGATCAGCAGCGCCGCGAGCGAAGCCGGGTCGGTGACGAACGAGCGCAGGTCACGCCAGAATTCGGGCGAAATCACGAGCGCGGCGGCGAACAGCCCGCAGAACACGTTGGTCAGCGCGGTTGAGACGGGCACCATGCAGAGCGCGGCGACGGCGAATGCACGGGCGGCGGTCAGGCGCCGCGAGGCGGGAGCGGAAAACGAAAGCATCGGAACCTGTCGAATGGACGAATGCGGCTTGCGGACTTCGTACTGCGCGCCGCGCGCTCCGGCGGGAGATCCGGGGCGAACGGCGCAAAGTATACGCGAAGCAGGGGGCGTTTCCGTGCTGTTTTCGGGGTCTGATCAGCTGAAGGCTCGCTTGATCCGCGAGCGCAGCAGCGCGCGCTTCAGGCGGCCTTCTGCGGCCGGCGTGTCGAGCACGATATTCGTGCCGGCCGGCTCGCCGCGATGCAGGTAGTAGCGGTCGAACGTCGCCTGGGTCATGCCCCATTTGTTCAGGAACTGGCGACGACCGTCGTTCTTGACGATCTTGCCCGTGCTCTTCTGCTGGAAGTGGTAAACGAGGCTGTCGCCGACGCCGACGAAGATCCGGCAGCCGGCATCCCAGAATTTCATCGAGAAGTCGTTGTCGCTGCTCATACCGGGCGACAGTTCGCTGCTGTAGCCGCCGATCCGGTTCCACCAGTCGCGGTGCACGAGCGTCGGCGGCCAGGTCGAGCCGAGCCAGTCCGCGCGCGCGAGCTTCGGGGCCGCCGCGACGAGGCCCGCCGCGTCGAAATGTTCGGCGTCGCGGCCGAAATTGCTGACCACGACGCACGGGTTGCGCGTGTCGACCGGCTCGATCATCGTGCCCGACAGCATGAAGAGGTCGGTCGGCATCTGTTCGATGCGGCGCACGAGCGCCGTGTCCCAGCCGGGGCAGCAGAACATGTCGTCGTTCATGTAGACGACGTAGTCGCGCGTGGCGCGCGCGGCGGCCCAGTTCACCGCGTGGCAGATGCCGATGTTGGTCGGCGACGCGGTGTGTTCGATGCCTTCGCTGCGCACCCAGTCGAGCGTGCCGTCCGAGCCGTCGTTCACGTGCACGATGATCTGGTGGTCGTACGCGGAGTGGCGGCGCAGGCTGTCGACGACGAGCTTGAGGTACGGCAGGTTGTTCCAGGTCGGAATGATGATGGAGAACATGGCGGTCGGATTCGGTGGTCGTCGTGGCGGGCGGCGCGCGGCACCGCCGGTCGGGCGGGCACGCGCGGCGCGGGCAGCCCGGCATTGTAACGCCGGGC
>NZ_JAAGPO010000216.1:0-16568 GCF_017104825.1 Burkholderia sp. Ac-20345
CTTCGGCAGCGTCGCCGCGGGCGGCCTGCTGTCGCTGCCCGGCATGATGTGCACGTGCTGCGCGGCGCCGGTCGTCGCGGGGCTGCGTGCGCGCCATGCATCGCCGGGCGGCGCGGTCGCGTTCTGGCTCGGCAACACGGTGCTGAACCCGGCGGCGCTGGTGTTCATGGGCTTCGTGCTCGGCTGGCACTGGAGCGCGCTGCGCCTCGTGCTCGGCGTCGCGATGGTGTTCGGGATCGGCTATCTGCTGAACCGGATTGCACGCCCTGAAGACGCCCGCATCGACGATGCACAGCTCGCCGCGCTGGCGGCCGAGCAGGCCGCGGCCGGCAATCCGTTCGTCCGCTGGATGAAGCTGCTTGCGCGCATGGCCGTGCGTCTCGTGCCCGAATACATCGTGCTCGTGCTGCTGCTCGGCGCCGCGCGCGCGTGGCTGTTCCCGCATATCGGCCCGGACATCGGCAATCATCTCGGCTGGATCGTCGCCTTCGCGGTCGCGGGCATGCTGTTCGTGATCCCGACAGCCGGCGAGGTGCCGATCATCCAGGCGATGCTGTCGCTCGGCATGGGCGTCGGCCCGGCCGCCGCGCTGCTGATGACGCTGCCGCCGATCAGCGTGCCGTCGCTCGCGATGCTCGCGCGCTCGTTCAAGCCTTACATGCTTGCCGTCGTTGCGATCCTCGTCGTCGTGATCGGGATCGCGAGCGGCCTGCTCGCGGTCGCGCTCGGGTTCTGACGCACGCAAGCGGTGCGCCAGCCAGGCGCAATCGTCGTATTCATCCGGCGCCGCCGTTTCACGCGTGCGGCGCCATTTACAAGAAGCAAACAGGAAAACGCATGACCCAACCGAAGATCCATCCTCGACTCGAAAAGGCGCTGACGCGCGGCGATCTCGCGATCCGCCAGGCCAATTCCGCGCGGGCGACTGCCGTGCTCAATGCACTCGGCACGATGATCATCGAGGCTTCCGCAACGATCGGCGTCGACGCCAGCATCGACATTCCGCAGGGTGACCGCATTTACGATCCGGTCAACGGGCTGTGGCCGCAGAAGATGCTGGTGTCGTTCGACGGCCCGGTGGACGAAGCCGACGCGGACGAATTGCGTTCGGTCTATCTGGTCGCCGACGATCCGGGCACGCAGTTCCGCGTCGAATGGCATCGCGCGGACGGCAAGCTCGGCCGCCAGGAAGGTGGCCCGCTCGCGACCGTCGCGTTCCTGACCGATGTCGAGATCCCGTGGAGCGACGACGACGAGTAACGTCGTCGCATGAAGCCGGTGCGCGATGCATCGGCCTTCAGCGCATCATCCGCCGCCGGAACAGCCACGCGGACAGCAGGAATCCGCCGACCGCGTAACCGGCGAGCACCGCGACATGCAATGCGACGTCGGTCGCCGGCCGGCCGAGCATCGCGGGCCGGATCAGCTCGACGGCGTTCGCGAGCGGTAGCGCATGCGCCGCGTGCTGCGCGATCGGCGGCAACTGCGTGGTCGGGAAGAACACGCCCGACAGCAGCAGCATCGGCGTCAGCACGAGCGTCTGATAAAACATGAAGAAATCGTAGGACGGCGCGAGCGCCGTGACGATCATCGCGATGCTTGCAAACGCGAGGCCCGCGAGTGCGATCACGGGCAGCGCCGCGAGCATCGACGGAAACTGCGCATAACCGAGCGCCCCCGCGACGAGCATGATCGCGGCCCCCGACAGCATCGCCTTGCTGGCCCCCCAGACGATCTCGCCGAGCACGATGTCGCCGAGCGCGAGCGGCGTATGCATGATCGCTTCCCACGTGCGCTGTACGTGCATCCGCGAGAAGCCCGAATACATCGACTCGAAGCTCGCGGACATCATCACGCTCGACCCGACCGTGCCGGCCGCGAGGAATGCGATATACGACACGCCGTCGACATGGCCGAGCATCAGGCCGAGCCCGAACCCCAACCCGAACAGATAGATCATCGGATCGGCAAGATTGCCGAACATCGACGCGAGCGCGAGCTTGCGCCAGACGAGATAGTTGCGCCGCCAGACGGCGATCCAGTTGGTCGCGTTCGCGGGCATCGCGATCGCGAAGCGTGACACGCGCGGCGGTGCCGACGGTGCGGCGGCGGAATAGTTGCGGACGTCCATGATCGATCAGTCCTGCATTTCGCGGCCCGTGAGCCGCAGGAACACATCTTCAAGATTGGCCGGGCGATGCAGATAGCGCAACCCCGTGCGACCCTTGAGCCGCGCACTGAGCGGTTCCGGGTCGCTCACGTAGCAGAACAGCGTCTCGCCGCTGATTTCGGTGTGCTTCGCGAACGCCGACAGCTCGTCACGCAGCGTGGCCGGATCGGGCCCGTAAATCTCGATCACGTCGCAGCCGATCTCCGATTCGATCAGTGCGTGCGGCGCGCCTTCCGCAATCTTGCGGCCTTCCTCGATCACGCACAGGCGGTCGCACAGGCGTTCGGCTTCTTCCATGAAATGCGTGGTGATCAGGATCGTCTTGCCGCGCGCGAGCAGCGAGCGCAACCGCTCCCACATGAGGTGACGCGCCTGCGGGTCGAGGCCCGTCGTCGGCTCGTCGAGCACCAGCACATCGGGATCGTTGACGAGCGCGCGGGCGAGCGTGAGACGGCGCTTCATGCCGCCCGACAACTCGCCGACCTTCGCATCGGCCTTGTTCTCGAGCTTCGCGAATTCGAGCAGCGGCTTCACGAGCGCGCGCGCAGCCTGCGCCGACATGCCGAAATAGCGGCTGAAAACCAGCAGGTTCTCGCGCACGGTGAAGTCGGGGTCGAGATTGTCGAACTGCGGGACGACCCCGACGCGCTGTCGCGCATGCCGCGCGCGTGATGGAACCGGTTCGCCGCAGAGCGAAATGGTGCCTGCATCGGGATGCGTGAGACCGAGCAGCATTTTCAGCGTGGTGGTCTTGCCGGCGCCGTTCGGCCCGAGCAGGCCGTAGCATTCGCCGGCCTGGACGGTGAAGGACAGGCCGTTGACGACGAGCTTGTCGCCATAGCGCTTTTCAACGTTCCGGAAATCGATCGGTGCAACGGACATGGGCATGTTGTCGTTGTAAGCGGGCGCGGATGCGTTCCGCTGCCGGATGCGTGTCCGGTTGGCGAACCGATCGGACGATTGCGTGTCACACGGGCATGACCGAAGCGCACGACGCCGGCGCCTGACGGCCCGCTGGAGTACGGTACGAACGGGCCATTCTAGTGCATCGGCTGCGTCTCTTCAGGGCATGCCTGCACGGTGCGATGCATGCGCACACCGATCGTGCACTGCATCATCGCGCACGCGCCGAGCGGGGCGAATCAGCGTTTTCCATCCCTTGCGTCCTGAATTGCGGCGCACCATGATGAATGCGTAGGCTCGGTATTGCGATAGGGAGGCTTCATGGCTAGCTACAACAAGATTCTGCTGTGTTACGACGGCTCGCTCGAAGGACGCAAGGCACTGCGTTGCGGCGCCAACCTCGCGATGGACCTGAAGGCCGAGACGCATTTGCTGTCGGTCGTCGATATGCGCTCGAGCATTGCACAGAGCGCGGGGTTGCTGACCGACGTCGCGTGCGGCCGGTTCGAGGAAACCGCGCGCGAAATCCTGCAGGAAGGGGTGAACTGGCTGCGCGAGCGCGGCGTGCAGGCCGAAGGTCATTTCGCGTTCGGCTATCCGATCGACGAAATCGCGAATCTCGCGACGGAGCTGAAGGCCGACCTCGTCGTCGTCGGCCACCGGTGCCGCAGCGGGCTGTCTAGATGGTGGATGGGCTCGGGCAACACGCAACTGCTCGATCGCGTGAACTGCAGCATTCTGGTTGCGTGTTCGTCGGCGGAAGAGCAGAAGGCCGAAATCGCGCGCGAGCGTGAAGCGGCCACGGCGAACGGCAAGTGATCCCATGATTCGCTGACTACCTGACCGGCGCGAATCGCCGGTCAGGCGTCGTGCCACGTCAGTGGCGCGGGCGCTGACCGCGGCCAGTCAAGCGTGCAGGTCGATTGCAGACAACTTCCACGAGAACAGGCCGAAGCGGTGGAATACCGCCGCATAGCGCGTGCCGTCGGCACTGCGCTGGTAGGTCACGATGAATTCGTCGATATTGCGGTAGCCGGCGCTGGTTTGCTGCTGGTGCGGCGCATGCGCTGCGTCGACCGGGCTGGCCGGTGCGGCAACTGCCGGGGGCTGCGATGACGAGGCCGTAGCGGCCGTGTTGCTGCCCGGAGCGGCTGCGCTCGCCGGAGCCGGATTGGCCGCCGGTGCGGCCGGCGTATTGCCCGGGGCATTGCCGCCTGCCGGCAGATTCGACCATTCAGGCGGACGCTCCCCCGGATTGCCACGCGGCGGCAATCCGCTCATCAGCGCGGCCACACCCTCCGGAGTCGCGTACGCATCGACCAGCGGGCCGATCAGAGCCGACCCGATCAGCGCACCGATCACCGCGAACGGATTGTTCTTCTTCACCGCGTCGATCCGGCGCATCAACTCTTCCGTGACCTGCTGCTTCAGGCTGATGCGCAGCGACGGAAAATCGACGTACTCACTGATGGCCTGCGCGTCGCGCGCATCGATCGCCGATTTCAGGCGACCGAGCGCGACGTACGGCGACGCGTAGGCGTAGCCGATCGCCGCAATGATGGCGACGGCCAGCACGACGATCAGCAGGGGCTTGAGCCGCCATGCGCGGCCCGAAGATCCGGTCACGTTGACTCCGGTGCGGGGATGTTCCGCAATCAGAGACCGCCTGGCGTGGCCGATCGTTCCTCTGCGATGCAGTGATCGATCATCCGGCACACGGCATCGATCGTGCCGACCATGATCAGGCGCGAACGGCCGTGATAGACGCGCACCGGCGCGCGGCGGGCGGGTTCGGCGTGATTCAGGCCGGCGTTCAGCGATACCCGCGCGAAAGCGGGGAGCGCCGACGGCAGCAGGGACGCCTGCCGTTCGACTGCGACTTCTTCTTGCACAGGCGCCACCGCGGACAGCGGTGCGCAGGGCGTGCGGCCGCGCAGGTGACGCAGACGGCCGAATTGACGGAAAGGCAGCAGACGGGCAAGGCGTTCCATGATGTTCTCCTCAGCGAGACGGAATGTCAGAGTTCGCCCGAGCGGATCAGCCCGACGGCGATGCCTTCCAGCGCAAATTCCGCGCTGCCGGCCTTGACGAAGATGTTTTCGTAATCCGGGTTCTCCGCGATCAGCTCGAGACCGCCCGGCCGGCGCATCAGGCGCTTGACCGTGACGTCGTCGCCGAGACGCGCGACGATGATCTGGCCGTCCTTCGCTTCCGTGCGCTTCTGCACGGCGAGAAGATCGCCGTCGAGGATGCCGGCGTCGCGCATCGACAGGCCGCGCACTTTCAGCAGGTAGTCGGGCTTGCTGGAGAACAGCGCGGGATCGCACGCGTAATGCTGCGAGATGTGCTCCTGCGCGAGGATCGGGCTACCGGCTGCCACGCGGCCGACGAGCGGCAGCGACAGCTGCATCAGGCCGGCGTGCGGCAGCGTGAACTGGTGCGGGGCATCGTCGATGCCGAGCAGGCGGATGCCGCGCGACGCGCCGGCGGCCAGCTCGATCACACCCTTGCGTGCCAGCGCGCGCAGGTGCTCCTCGGCCGCATTCGGCGAGCTGAAGCCCAGTTCGGCCGCGATCTCGGCACGGGTGGGCGGGAATCCGGAGCGCTCGATCGCGCGACGGATCAAGTCGAACACTTGCTGCTGACGGGCGGTGAGTTTGGTCATGGCTCAACTGTATGGATAGACAGTGAGCTGTATTTTTATACAGTAGTTCGCGAATTTCAAGTGTTACGTGAGGTTCGACGCGATGACGGCGGTTCCGGCGCGATTTCGCGACGTCCGGACGCCGGTTTATCTGCCGCAACCGTCCGTCCCGTCTGCGTTAGCACTTTTGAGTATTAAAAAATGAGGAACGATTATTTTTAATCATGTAACCCGTTCGTTAGACTGGCCCGACATCGCAATACCGACAACACTGGAGAACCAAGGATGGGCAAGCGCAATACGGGGCTGGTGGGCGGAGTGGGCCGCCTGATCGCAACACTCGCGCTGGGCGCGGCGGCGGCGCTGGGCGTCGTATCGCACGCGCAGGCCGATACGACCTTCCTGAACGTGTCGTACGACCCGACGCGTGAGCTGTATCAGGACTTCAACCAGGCGTTCGGTAAGGAGTGGAAGGCGAAGACGGGCGAGACCGTCAACTTCAAGCAGTCGCACGGCGGCTCGGGCGCGCAGGCGCGCTCGGTGCTCGACGGCCTGCAGGCCGACGTCGTCACGCTGGCGCTCGCGTACGACATCGACGCGCTCGCGAACAAGGGTCTCGTCAACAAGGACTGGCAGAAGCGCCTGCCCGACAACGCATCGCCGTACACGTCGACGATCGTGTTCCTGGTGCGCAAGGGCAATCCGAAGGGGATCAAGGACTGGGACGACCTGACCAAGCCGGGCATCTCGATCGTCACGCCGAATCCGAAGACGTCGGGCGGCGCGCGCTGGAACTACCTGGCTGCGTGGGCGTACGCGGTGCACAAGCCGGGCGGCAACGAGCAGACGGCGAAGGAATTCGTCACGAAGCTCTACAAGAACGCAGGCGTGCTCGATTCGGGCGCGCGCGGCGCGACCACGAGCTTCGTGCAGCGCGGGATCGGCGACGTGCTGATCGCATGGGAAAACGAGGCATTCCTGTCGGTCAAGGAGTTCGGCACCGACAAGTTCGAGATCGTCGTGCCGTCGGTGAGCATCCTGGCCGAGCCGCCCGTCGCGGTGGTCGACAAGGTGGTCGACAAGAAGGGCACGCGCAAGCTGGCCGATGCATACCTGAACTTCCTGTACAGCCCGCAGGGCCAGGAGATCGCGGCGCGCAACTACTACCGGCCGCGTTCGAAGAACGTGCCGGCGGAGCTGACGAAGCAGTTCCCGAAGCTGAAGCTGTACACGGTCGACGATACCTTCGGCGGCTGGACGAATGCGCAGAAGACGCATTTCGCGGACGGCGGCGTGTTCGACTCGATCTACAAGCCGCAGTAACGCCATAACGACAGCGGCGCGCCACGACAGCGCGCCGCATCCCCGACGGCTCGCCGGCGCGATTCACTGCGCCGGCGTTTGCGTCGGACCCATGAGCAGCATCGACCCAGCAAGAGCATCCGATGACGACGTACACCTTTCGCAAGCCGAGCGCGCTGCCCGGTTTCGGCGTGACGCTAGGCATCACGGTGGCCTATTTGAGCCTCGTGGTGCTGATACCGCTCGCCGCCACGTTCCTGAAGACCGCGACGCTGTCGTGGGACCAGTTCGTCACCGCCGTCGCGTCGCCGCGCGTGCTCGCGTCGTATCGGCTGACGTTCTCCGCCGCGCTCGGCGGCGCGCTGATCAATGCCGTGTTCGGCTTCCTCGTCGCGTGGGTGCTCGTGCGCTACACGTTCCCGTTCAAGCGGCTCGTCGACGCGATCGTCGACCTGCCGTTCGCGCTGCCGACGTCGGTCGCCGGCATTTCGCTCGCGGCCGTCTACGCGACCAACGGCTGGGTCGGCCAGTATCTGGCGCCGCTCGGCATCAAGATCGCGTTCACGCCGGCCGGCGTGCTGGTCGCGCTGACCTTCATCGGGCTGCCGTTCGTCGTGCGCACGGTGCAGCCGGTGCTCGAGGATTTCGAGCGCGAGCAGGAAGAGGCCGCCGCGTGCCTCGGCGCGTCGCGCTGGCTGACGTTCCGCCGCGTCGTGCTGCCGGCCGTGCTGCCGGCGCTCCTCACCGGGTTCGCGCTCGCGTTCGCGCGCGCGCTCGGCGAATACGGCTCGGTGATCTTCATCGCCGGCAACGTGCCGATGAAATCCGAGATCACGTCGCTGCTCATCATCACGAAGCTCGAGCAGTACGACTACGCGGGCGCGACCGCGCTCGCGGTCGTGATGCTCGTCGTGTCGTTCCTGATGCTGTTGCTGATCAACACGCTGCAGTGGTATCTGCAGCGCCGCACGAGCAAGGGCGCAAGCGGTCCCGCGCCCGCCACCGTCACCGCCGTCGCAGCAGGAGGCCAGCAATGAGCCAGGAGGCCACCGTCGTGCTGAAAACCCCGTCGTCGGCCGCGCAAGGGCGCGCCGCGAAGCGGCTCGACCCCGTCAGCGAGTCGCGCGTCGTGCGCTGGCTGCTCACGGGCATCGCGCTGACGTTCCTCGCGTTCTTCCTCGTCGTGCCGCTCGCCGCAGTGTTCGTCGAGGCGCTGAGAAAGGGCGTCGGCTTCTATCTCGAATCGCTGGCCGATCCCGATGCGTGGTCGGCGATCAAGCTGACGCTGACCGTCGCCGTGATCGCCGTGCCGCTGAACCTCGTGTTCGGCGTGTGCGCATCGTGGGCGATCGCGAAATTCGAATTCCGCGGCAAGGCGCTGCTGACGACGCTGATCGACCTGCCGTTCTCGGTGTCGCCGGTGATCTCGGGCCTCGTGTACGTGCTGCTGTTCGGCGCGCAGGGCTGGCTCGGGCCGTGGCTGCAGGCGCACGACGTGCAGATCATCTTCGCGGTGCCGGGCATCGTGCTCGCGACGATCTTCGTCACGTTCCCGTTCGTCGCGCGCGAACTGATTCCGCTGATGCAGGCGCAAGGTACCGACGAGGAAGAAGCCGCGCGCGTGCTCGGCGCATCGGGCTGGCAGATCTTCCGCCGCGTGACGCTGCCGAACGTGAAGTGGGGCCTGCTGTATGGCGTGATCCTGTGCAATGCGCGCGCGATGGGCGAGTTCGGCGCGGTGTCGGTCGTGTCCGGCCACATCCGTGGCCAGACCGACACGATGCCGCTGCACGTCGAGATCCTGTACAACGAATACAACTTCGCGGCGGCGTTCGCGGTGGCGTCGGTGCTGGCGCTGCTCGCGCTCGTCACGCTCGCGCTGAAGCTGCTCGCCGAGCGCCACCTCGCCGCCGAACTGGCCGGCGCACGCGACACCGTTCCCGCACATGCCGGCCCCGTCGCCGCCGTTTCGTCGAAATCGTAAAGAGGCAACCAGAATGGGTATCACCGTCCGTAACCTTCAGAAGCGCTTCGGCGATTTCACGGCGCTCGACAACGTATCGCTCGACTTCCCGCCCGGCGAACTGGTCGCGCTGCTCGGGCCGTCCGGCTGCGGCAAGACCACGCTGCTGCGCGTGATCGCGGGCCTCGAGCACGCGGACGCCGGCCAGGTCGTGCTGCAAGGGCTCGACGTCGCGTCGGTCGGCGCGCGCGACCGCCAGGTCGGCTTCGTATTCCAGCATTACGCACTGTTCCGCCACATGACGGTCTTCGAGAACGTCGCGTTCGGGCTGCGCGTGAAGCCGCGCCGCGAGCGGCCGTCCGAAAGCGCGATCCGCGACAAGGTGCACGAGCTGCTGAAGCTCGTGCAGCTCGACTGGCTCGCGCAGCGCTATCCGTCCGAGCTGTCGGGCGGCCAGCGCCAGCGCATCGCGCTCGCCCGCGCGCTCGCGGTCGAGCCGAAGGTGCTGCTGCTCGACGAGCCGTTCGGCGCGCTCGACGCGAAGGTCCGCAAGGAGTTGCGTGGCTGGCTGCGTCGTCTGCACGACGACCTGCACATCTCGACGATCTTCGTCACGCACGACCAGGAGGAGGCGCTGGAAGTCGCGGACCGCATCGTCGTGCTGAACCGCGGCCACGTCGAGCAGGTCGGCAGCCCGCAGGACGTCTACGATCATCCGCAGAGCGCATTCGTCTACGAGTTCCTCGGTGCGGCCAACCGGTTGCCGGGCACGGTCGCCGGGCGCGGTTTCGTGGCAGAGGGGGCGGCCGCGCCGATCGAGGTCGACGCCGATTTCGCGGGCCCTGCGAACGCCTACGTGCGGCCGCACGACCTGCAGCTGTGGCCGGTCGGCGAAGGGCACCGCGACGGCATCGCGGTGGACGTGCGCCGTGTGATTCCGCTCGGCGGTTCGGTGCGAGTGGAGCTCGAGGCCCGTGCAGGCGGCGCGCTCGAGGCGGAACTCGATCGCGATGCCTGGCGTGCGCTGTCGCTGCAGGTCGGCGATGGTGCGACGGCCGTGCCGCGTGCGGTGAGGGTGTTTCCCGCGCGTTAACGCCAGAATGCAGGGAAGGGGGCGGAAATTGCTCCGATTCGATAATCAAACAACGACAGCCTAAGAGGCATACCCATGAATTTTCAGCAATTGCGGTTCGTGCGCGAAGCGGTGCGGCAGAACATGAACCTGACGGAAGTGGCGAACGTGCTGTACACGTCGCAGTCGGGCGTGTCGAAGCAGATCAAGGATCTCGAGGATGAGCTGGGCGTCGACATCTTCATCCGGCGCGGTAAGCGGCTGACGGGGCTCACGGAACCCGGCAAGGCCGTGCACCAGCTGATCGAGCGGATGCTGCTCGACGCCGAGAACCTGCGCCGCGTCGCGCGCCAGTTCGCCGACCAGGACAGCGGCCACCTCGTCGTCGCGACGACGCACACGCAGGCGCGCTACGCACTGCCGAAGGTGATCCGGCAGTTCACCGACGTGTTCCCGAAGGTGCATCTCGCGTTGCGCCAGGGCAGCCCGCAGCAGATCGCGCAAATGATCCTGAACGGCGAGGCCGATCTCGGCATCTCGACCGAGGCGCTCGACCGCTATCCGGACATCGTCACGTTCCCGTGCTATTCGTGGCACCACACGGTCGTCGTGCCGAAGGGCCATCCGCTCGTCGGCCGCGAGAACCTGACGCTCGAGGAAATCTCCGAGTACCCGATCATCACGTACGACCAGGACTTCACGGGCCGCTCGCACATCGATCAGGCGTTCACGCAGGCGGGTGCGGTACCCGACGTCGTGCTGACCGCGATCGACGCGGACGTGATCAAGACGTATGTCGAACTCGGGATGGGGATCGGCGTCGTCGCGGCGATGGCCTACGATCCGCAGCGCGACACGGGGCTCGTCGCGCTCGATACACAGCACCTGTTCGAGGCGAGCACGACGCGGGTCGGGCTGCGCAAGGGCGCGTTCCTGCGCGCGTATGCGTACCGGCTGATCGAGATGTTCGCGCCGCACCTGAACGAAGCGGAAATCGCAGGGCTGTTGCGCGAAGCCGTTTGACGACAGTGCGCCATCCGCGCCATTGCCGCGGATGGCGCGACGTACGCGTACGGGATGGCCTGTATTGGGCGGCCGCAGGCGATCCGCCGCCGCCCTGGTTGTTCGACTCACCGAAGCATCGACCGCAATCTCGGTTTCCTGTCTCATTCTTCGCCGCACGCGGCGAACGACACGTATTTGCTTGCCAGCGCAACGACAAGAATCGATTCGGCGAGCCGCTGTCGGCCGATGAAGACGAGCCGGCGCCGCGGAACCCGGCGTGACGCGCGCTCCGAATAAACCCTTAATTATTGTTCAGACAGGTTGCGCGCCGACGCGAATCGGTACAGCATAGCCTTCACTCCGCCGGCGTCCCGCCGGCGGCGGCGCGTAAACGACAGCACGCGTCAGGCAGTCGGCCGTCTGCCTCGCTTCCATTCCGTGGTACCGACAGCAGCATCGATGGCCATTGTCCGGGTAGTGTGGCGCAAACGTTTGCTCACATTAAAACAACAGTCAAACAATAGTCCGGCCCTTCGGGCCAGTCGCCAGGAGATGTGTATGAATGTCCTCTTTCGCCGTCGCTTCCTGACCGCCGCGCTCGCCGCCGTCGCGGTCGCTGCCGCACCGGCCGTCCACGCGCAATCCACGGCCAAGCCGAAGGTCGCGCTCGTGATGAAGTCGCTCGCCAACGAGTTCTTCCTGACGATGGAAACGGGCGCGAAGGAATACCAGAAACACAATGCAAGCCAGTTCGACCTGATCACCAACGGCATCAAGGACGAGACCGATACCGCGAACCAGATCCGCATCGTCGAGCAGATGATCGTGTCGAAGGTCGACGCGATCGTGCTCGCGCCGGCCGACTCGAAGGCGCTCGTGCCGGTCGTGAAGAAGGCGGTGGACGCGGGCATCGTCGTCGTCAACATCGACAACCGGCTCGATCCCGACGTGCTGAAGTCGAAGAACCTCAACGTGCCGTTCGTCGGTCCCGACAACCGCAAGGGCGCGCGCAAGATCGGCGACTACCTTGCGAAGAAGCTGAAGGCGGGCGACCAGGTCGGCATCGTCGAAGGCGTGTCGACGACGACCAACGCGCAGCAGCGCACGGCCGGCTTCCAGGACGCGATGAAGGCGGGCGGGATGAAGGTCGTGTCGGTGCAGTCCGGCGAATGGGAGATCGACAAGGGCAATGCGGTCGCTGCCGCGATGCTCAACGAATACCCGAACCTGAAGGCGCTGCTGTGCGGCAACGACAACATGGCGATCGGTGCCGTGTCGGCCGTGCGCGCGGCCGGCAAGCAGGGCAAGGTGCTCGTGGTCGGCTACGACAACATCAACGCGATCAAGCCGATGCTGAAGGACGGCCGCGTGCTCGCGACCGCCGATCAGTACGCGGCGAAGCAGGCCGTGTTCGGCATCGACACGGCGCTCAAGGCGATTGCCGAGCATCGCAAGCAGGCCGACATGTCGGGCGTGGTCGAGACGCCGGTGGATCTCGTGACGAAGTGACGCGGCCCCGATGCGGCCGCCGCCCTCAAGAATTTGGCGCGGCGGCCGTTATCCGGAGTGAGCGCGATCACGGCCACTGCATGCACATGCACTTGTGAGCGTCACACCCGCGCGCCGCGTGCGCGCGGCCGCAACCAGGATCGCGATGGACCCGACTTTCCAACCCTCCCGCGCAGCGACTCCCGTGCTGTCCGTATCCGGCATCGGCAAGACCTATGCCGAACCCGTGCTCGCCGACGTCACGCTGACGCTCGAGCCGGGTCACGCGCTTGCGTTGACGGGCGAGAACGGCGCCGGCAAGAGCACGCTGTCGAAGATCATCGGCGGGCTCGTCGAGCCGACCGCCGGCACGATGCTGCTCGGCGGCCAGCCGTATGCGCCGGCGAGCCGCACGCAGGCCGAAGCGCTCGGCGTGCGCATGGTGATGCAGGAGCTGAACCTGCTGCCGACACTGACGGTCGCCGAAAACCTGTTCCTGAACCGCCTGCCGCGGCGCTTCGGGATCATCGATCGCGCGCGCCTGCGCGACGATGCGCGGGCCGCGATGGCGCAGGTCGGGCTCGACACGGTCGATCCCGATACGCCGGTGGGCGCGCTCGGCATCGGCCACCAGCAGATGGTCGAGATCGCGCGCAACCTGATCGGCGATTGCCGCGTGCTGATTCTCGACGAACCGACCGCGATGCTGACCGCGCGCGAAGTCGAGCTGCTGTTCGAGCAGATCGACCGGCTGAAGGCGCGCGGCGTCGCGATCATCTACATCTCGCACCGGCTCGAGGAACTCGCACGCGTTGCCGAGCGCGTCGCGGTGCTGCGCGACGGCCGGCTCGTCCACGCGGGCAACATGGCGGCGACAACGTCCGACGGGCTCGTCACGCTGATGGTCGGGCGCGAGATCGGCGAGCACATCGACCTCGGCGAGCGCCATATCGGCGCACCGCGGCTCGTCGTGTCGGGCCTCAGCCGCGGGACGGCGGTGCGCGACGTGTCGCTCGAGGTGCGCGCGGGCGAGATCTTCGGCATCTCGGGGCTGATCGGCGCGGGGCGTACCGAACTGCTGCGGCTGATCTACGGCGCGGATGCGCCGGACGCGGGGACGATCGCGATCGGCCAGCCGCCGAAGCCGGTGCGGATCGGTTCGCCCGTCGAGGCGGTGAAGCAAGGCATCGCGCTGATCACCGAGGATCGCAAGGGCGAGGGGCTGCTGCTGACGCAGTCGATCACCGCGAACGTGTCGCTCGGCCAGCTCGATCGACTCGCGCGCGGCGGGATCGTCGACGGCGCACGCGAAACGGCGCTCGCCGAGCAGCAGATCGATGCGCTGCGGATCCGTACGCACGGCGCGGCGCAGGCGGTCGGCGAGCTGTCGGGCGGCAACCAGCAGAAGGTCGTGATCGGCCGCTGGCTCGCGCGCGACATGGGCGTGCTGCTGTTCGACGAGCCGACGCGCGGGATCGACGTCGGCGCGAAGTTCGAGATCTACACTTTGATGGGCGCGCTCGCGCGCGAGGGCCGCGCGCTCGTCGTCGTGTCGAGCGACCTGCGCGAGCTGATGCTGATCTGCGACCGGATCGGCGTGATGTCGGCCGGCCGCATGACCGCCGTGTTCGAGCGTGGCAACTGGACCCAGGATACGCTGCTGGCCGCGGCGTTCGCCGGCTTCGGCCGCGAGACGCCGCCGGGCGGCGCACGGCATCCGGATGCGGGGCAGGCGCCAGGCGCCGCTCCGGGCACTTCGACGACAGGACCACAGCAATGACCCAGCCTCCCGTAACCCCGACCGACGCAGGCGCGCAGCAGGACGTGACGGGGCGCCGCGCGCGCACGCTGTCCGGCACGCGGTTCGGCCTGTCGAACTATCTCGGGCTCGCCGGCGCGCTCGCCGCGATGATCGTGCTGTTTTCGACACTGAGCTCGCATTTCCTGACCTACGATACGTTCAGCACGATCGCGAACCAGATTCCCGATCTCGTCGTGATGTCGGTCGGGATGACCTTCGTGCTGATCATCGCCGGGATCGACCTGTCGGTCGGCTCGGTGCTCGCGCTGGCCGCGTCGATGGTCAGCGTCGCCGCGCTGAAGTGGCAGTGGGGGCCGCTGCCGGCCGCGCTGATCGGCATCGCGGTCGCGACCGTCACGGGTGCGCTGACGGGCGCGGTCACGGTCGGCTGGCGGATCCCGTCGTTCATCGTGTCGCTCGGCGTGCTGGAGGCCGCGCGCGGCCTCGCATACCAGCTGACGAATTCGCGTACGGCCTATATCGGCGACGCGTTCGATTTCCTGTCGAACCCGATCGCGCTCGGCATCTCGCCGGCGTTCCTGATCGCGGTCGCGGTGATGATCGCGGCCCAGTTCGTGCTGACGCGCACCGTGTTCGGACGCTATCTCGTCGGGATCGGCACGAACGAAGAAGCTGTCCGACTTGCGGGGGTTAACCCGAGGCCGTATAAAATTCTCGTATTCGCATTGATGGGCGCACTCGCAGGGCTTGCGTCGCTGTTCCAGATTTCGCGGCTCGAGGCGGCCGACCCGAACGCGGGCGTCGGTCTCGAACTGCAGGTGATTGCCGCCGTCGTGATCGGCGGCACGAGCCTGATGGGCGGGCGCGGCTCGGTGATCAGCACGTTCTTTGGCGTGTTGATCATCTCCGTGCTGGCTGCGGGGCTGGCGCAGATCGGCGCGAACGAGCCGACGAAACGGATCATCACCGGCGCGGTGATCGTGGTGGCTGTCGTGCTCGATACGTATCGCAGCCGGCGCACGCGCGTGCGGTAGATAGACAGACAGAACAGACCAGAGAGAAACGGGAAATGGCGACGATCAAGGATGTGGCAGCCATGGCGGGCGTGTCGTTTACGACCGTCTCGCACGTGGTGAACAATTCGCGGCCGGTGTCCGCGGATGTGCGTGCGAAGGTCGAGGGCGCGATCCGCGAGCTGAATTACGTGCCGTCGGCCGTGGCGCGCTCGCTGAAGGCACGCTCGACGGCGACCATCGGCCTCGTCGTGCCGAACAGCACGAATCCGTACTTCGCGGAGCTTGCGCGCGGCATCGAGGACCAGTGCGCGGCCAATGGCTATTGCGTGTTCTTCTGCAACTCGGACGACGATCCCGTGAAGCAGCGCAACTACCTGCGCGTGCTGCAGGAAAAGCGCATTGACGGGCTGATCGTCGCATCGGCCGGCGAGGACGCGGTGCTCGCGCAGACGCTCGCGGACATCCATGCGCCGCTCGTCGTCGTCGACCGCAACATCGAGGGGCTCGCGGCCGACCTCGTGCAGATCGACCACGAGCGCGGCGCGTACCTGGCGACGCGCCACCTGCTCGAGCTCGGGCACGCGAAGATCGGCTGCATCACGGGGCCGACAGATACGGCGGTCAGCGCAATGCGCGTGCACGGCTTCATCCGTGCGATGGCCGAGCGCGGTGTCGACATCGTGCCGGGCGCGATCGCGGAAAGCGACTTCTCGTGCCTCGGCGGTTATCACGCGGCGTCGCGGCTGTTCGAATCGGTGCGGCCGAGCGCGATCTTCGCGGGCAACGACCTGATGGGCGTCGGCGCGCTGCGCGCGGCGGCCGAGCGCGGCATGCGCGTGCCCGACGACTGTTCGATCATCGGGTTCGACGACATCGAATTCTCGCGCTACACGTATCCGGCGCTGTCGACGGTCGGCCAGTCGGTGCGCGCGCTCGGCGAAATGGCCGCGCAGACGCTGATCGAGCGGATCGGTGGCGGTTCGACCGCCGTGCCGAGCCGCCGCCGCGTCGTGTCGCCGCGCCTCGTGCTGCGCGAATCGACGGCGGTCTACCGCGAGCCGCCGGCCTCCGGCGGGCGCGCATGACGGCGCCTGCAGCAGGTACCGGCCGCGTGACGGTGGTCGGCAGCCTCAACATGGATCTCGTCGTGCGCGCGCCGCGTCTGCCGTTGCCGGGCGAAACGCTCGCCGGTCACGCGTTCGCGCAGGCGGCGGGCGGCAAGGGCGGCAACCAGGCCGTCGCC
>NZ_JAAGPO010000217.1:0-16648 GCF_017104825.1 Burkholderia sp. Ac-20345
CACAACGGAAGCCTACCGACGAAAAGCGGGAAAGCATACCTGTTTTACCTTTTGCGGTCAATCACTTAAGCTTGCGTCCGCGCAACGCCGCGCCACCCCCGACGACTCACCGATCCAACCGACCATGTTTTCCGCTCTCCTGCACCCCCGCCTCGCGGACTGCCGCAGGCTCTACCTGCGCGACTACGAAGTGCACATCAACATCGGTGCCTTCGAACACGAGAAGCGCGGCGAGCAGCGCGTCGTCATCAATGTCGACCTGTTCGTGCCGCTCGCGCTGTCCACCCCCGTCGACGACCGGCTGCATGAAATCGTCGACTACGATCTGATGAAGCAGAGCGTCACGCAATGCCTGGCGCGCGGCCACATCCACCTGCAGGAAACGCTGTGCGACGCGATCGCCGCGCGCCTGCTGGCGCACGATGCCGTGCGCGCGGTACGCGTCTGTACCGAGAAACCGGACGCTTATCCGGACTGCGACGCCGTCGGCGTCGAAGTCTTTCGCATCAAGGACGAGGAGCGCGCATGAACGCCCCCCACATGAATGACACGGCGGCCGATGCCGCCACCCTCGACGCGACCGCCGCCCCGGCCGGCCGCCCGGTGCTGACGCGCCGCGAACAGAAGGACGCGTACGAGAACAACAAGCTGTTCAAGCGGATCGTGCGCCAGGTCGGCCAGGCGATCGGCGACTTCAACATGATCGAGCAAGGCGACAAGGTGATGGTGTGCCTGTCGGGCGGCAAGGACAGCTATGCGATGCTCGACGTGCTGCTGCGCCTGCGCGAGCGCGCGCCGATCGATTTCGACATCGTCGCGGTGAACCTCGACCAGAAGCAGCCGGGCTTCCCCGAGCACGTGCTGCCGGAATACCTGAAGCAGGTCGGCGTGCCGTTCCACATCGAGAACCAGGACACCTACAGCATCGTCAAGCGGCTCGTGCCCGAAGGCAAGACGACCTGCTCGCTGTGCTCGCGGCTGCGCCGCGGGATCCTGTACCGCGTGGCCGGCGAGCTCGGCGCGACCAAGATCGCGCTCGGCCACCACCGCGACGACATCGTGCAGACGCTGCTGCTCAACATGTTCTACGGCGGCAAGCTGAAGGGGATGCCGCCGAAGCTGCAGTCGGACGACGGCAAGAACATCGTGATCCGCCCGCTCGCGTACGTGAAGGAAACCGATCTCGAGAAATACGCGGAACTGCGCGAATTCCCGATCATCCCGTGCAACCTGTGCGGCAGCCAGCCGAACCTGAAGCGCGCGGAAATGAAGGCGCTGATCCGCGACTGGGACAAGCGCTTCCCGGGCCGCGTCGAGAACATGTTCAACGCGCTCGCGAAGGTCGTGCCGTCGCACCTGATGGACACGACGCTGTACCCGTTCCAGTCGCTGCGCGCGACCGGCGTTGCCGATCCGCAGGGGGACATCGCGTTCGACGAGGAACCGTGCGCGTCGGGCGACGACACCGCGGCGCCGGGTGGCGCCCGGCCGATCTCGATCGTCCAGTTCGACGACCTGTAAGCGGGGCCGGAACCCCGGCCGGAACGGCGCGCCAGCCGCCCGTTCCGGCGTTGCAGCCACGCCGCAGCAGGCCCGGAACGGCGGAGGCCGCATGCTAAAATGGACGGCTTCGAACTCTTCTGACAAGCTGGCGCCATGAATATCGTGATTTTGGCGGCAGGCACCGGCAAGCGCATGCGTTCCGCGCTGCCGAAAGTGCTTCATCCCCTGGCCGGCAGGCCGCTCCTCTCCCACGTCATCGACACCGCGCGCACGCTGCAGCCGTCCCGGCTCGTCGTCGTCGTCGGTCATGGCGCCGAGCAGGTCCAGGCCGCCGTCGCCGCGCCCGACGTTCAGTTCGCGGTGCAGGCCGAGCAACTCGGCACCGGCCACGCGGTGCGCCAGGCATTGCCGCTCCTCGATCCCGCGCAACCGACGCTCGTGCTGTACGGCGACGTGCCGCTCACCCGCGAATCGACGCTGCAGCGCCTCGTCGACGCCGCGCGCGAAGGCCGCTACGGGATTCTGACCGTCACGCTCGACGATCCGACCGGTTACGGCCGCATCGTGCGCGACGCGTCCGGTTTCGTCACGCGCATCGTCGAGCAGAAGGACGCGTCGCCGGACGAGCTGAAGATCGCCGAGATCAACACCGGCATCATCGTCACGCCCACGGCCCAGCTGTCGATGTGGCTCGGCGCGCTGAAGAACGAGAACGCGCAGGGCGAGTACTACCTGACCGACGTCGTCGAACTCGCGATCGAGGCCGGTTTCGAGGTCGTCACCGCGCAGCCCGACGAGGAATGGGAAACGCTCGGCGTGAACAGCAAGGCGCAGCTCGCCGAGCTCGAGCGCATCCACCAGCGCAACATCGCCGATGCACTGCTCGCCGACGGTGTCACGCTCGCCGATCCGGCGCGCCTCGACGTGCGCGGTACGCTGCGCTGCGGCCGCGACGTGTCGATCGACGTGAACTGCGTGTTCGAAGGCAACGTGACGCTCGCCGACAACGTGACGATCGGCGCGAACTGCGTGATCCGCAACGCGTCGGTCGGCGCAGGCACGCGCATCGACGCGTTCACGCACATCGACGGCGCCGAACTCGGCGCGCACACCGTGATCGGCCCGTACGCGCGGCTGCGCCCCGGCGCGCAGCTCGCGGACGAAGCGCACGTCGGCAACTTCGTCGAGGTGAAGAACGCGGTGATCGGCCACGGCTCGAAGGCGAACCACCTCTCGTACATCGGCGACGCCGACATCGGCGCGCGCGTGAACATCGGCGCGGGCACGATCACCTGCAACTACGACGGCGCGAACAAGTTCCGCACCGTGATCGAGGACGACGTGTTCGTCGGCTCCGACACGCAGCTCGTCGCGCCGGTGCGCGTCGGCCGCGGCGTGACGATCGCCGCCGGCACGACGATCTGGAAGGACGTGGCCGACGGCCTGCTCGCGTTGAACGAGAAGACCCAGACCGCGAAGAGCGGCTACGTCCGCCCGGTCAAGAAGAAAACTTAACATCACGCGGGTGCCATACGGCGCCCGCTTCCATATAGAAGGTAGATTTCATGTGCGGCATTGTCGGCGCAGTTGCGCAGCGTAATATCGTTCCGGTGCTGATCGAAGGTTTGCGGCGCCTCGAATACCGTGGCTACGACTCGTGCGGCGTCGCCGTGCTCGAGCCGGACGCACCGAAGCGCGCGCGCAGCGTCGCACGCGTCGCCGACCTCGACACGCAGGTGCGCGAGTCGCACCTCGAAGGCACGACGGGCGTCGCGCACACGCGCTGGGCAACGCACGGCGCGCCCGTCACGCACAACGCGCACCCGATCTTCTCGTCGGACGCGCTCGCGCTCGTTCACAACGGCATCATCGAGAACTTCGAATCGCTGCGCGAAGCGCTGCGCGCGAAGGGCTACGAATTCGTGTCGCAGACCGACACCGAAGTGATCGCCCACCTCGTGCACAGCCTGTATCGCGGCAACCTGTTCGATGCGGTGCGCGAAGCGGTGGGGCAGTTGCACGGCGCGTATGCGATCGCCGTGATCCACAAGGACCAGCCGCACACCGTCGTCGGCGCGCGCCAGGGTTCGCCGCTCGTGGTCGGCCACGGCGACGGCGAGAACTTCCTCGCGTCCGACGCACTCGCACTCGCGGGCAGCACCGACCACTTCACGTTCCTCGAGGAAGGCGACGTGTGCGAGCTGTCGCTCGACGGCGTGAAGATCGTCGACCGCCACGGCGCCACCGTGCAGCGCGAGATCCGCGTGGTCAGCGCATACGGCGGCGCAGTCGAACTCGGGCCGTATCGCCACTTCATGCAGAAGGAAATCTTCGAGCAGCCGCGCGCGATCAGCGACACCGTGCCGCAGACGGACGCGTTCGACGCGACGCTGTTCGGCGACGCCGCGCCCGCCGCGTTCGCGGAAATCGACAGCCTGCTGATCCTCGCGTGCGGTACGAGCTACTACTCGGGCCTGACCGCGAAGTACTGGCTCGAATCGATCGCGAAGATCCCGACGCAGGTCGAGATCGCGAGCGAATACCGCTACCGCGAATCGGTGCCGAACCCGCGCCAGCTCGTGCTGGTGATCTCGCAGTCGGGCGAGACGGCCGATACGCTCGCGGCGCTCAAGCACGCGCAGTCGCTCGGTCATGCGCACACGCTGGCCGTCTGCAACGTCGCGACGAGCGCGATGGTGCGCCTCACCGAAATGCAGTTCCTGACGCACGCGGGCACCGAGATCGGCGTCGCGTCGACGAAGGCGTTCACGACGCAGCTCGTCGCGCTGTTCGTGCTGGCGGCCACGCTCGGCAAGCTGCGCGGGCATGTCGACGCCGCCCAGGAAGCCGAGTTCCTGAAGCAGTTGCGCCACCTGCCGGCCGCGCTGAACAGCGTACTCGCGCTGGAGCCGCAGATCATCGCGTGGTCGGAGGAGTTCGCGCGCAAGGAAAATGCGCTGTTCCTCGGCCGCGGGCTGCACTACCCGATCGCACTCGAAGGCGCGCTGAAGCTGAAGGAAATCTCGTACATCCACGCCGAGGCCTATCCGGCCGGCGAACTGAAGCACGGGCCGCTCGCGCTCGTCACGGAAGCGATGCCGGTCGTCACGGTCGCGCCGAACGACACGCTGCTCGAGAAGCTGAAGTCGAACATGCAGGAGGTGCGTGCGCGCGGCGGCGAGCTGTACGTGTTCGCCGATGCCGACACGCAGATCGTCAACGACGACGGCCTGCACGTGATCCGGATGCCGGAGCACTACGGGCAACTGTCGCCGATCCTGCACGTCGTGCCGCTGCAGATGCTCGCGTATCACACCGCATGCGCACGCGGCACCGACGTCGACAAGCCGCGGAATCTCGCGAAGTCGGTGACGGTGGAGTAAGGCTGGCCGCCGGGATGGCCTCTGCCGGGCCGTCCCGGGTGCGTACCGGCGTGAAGCAGGCCATTCGGCCAGGTCGAAATAGCTACCACGTAGTGGTATATAATCCTGTGCTAACTCGACCGGCCCGACATGCCTGCTTCCGTACGACGCGTCTTCAAGACGAAGTGGTTTCACAAGGCAGCGAGAAAATCAGGTATCGCCGATGCCGAACTCTGCCGCGCTGCGCAGGAACTGGCGCGCGGCCAGGGCATCGAGCTCGGCGGCAACGTCTGGAAAAAGCGCCTGGACGGCAATCGGCAGCGCGGCATCGTGCTGAGCAAGGTCGGGCGGGCGTGGGTGTTCGTGTTCCTGTTCGCGAAACGCGATCGGGACGACATCGACGAACGCGAGCTGCGCGCCTTCAGAAAGCTCGCCGCGGATATCGGGCGCCGCAGCGACACCGAGATCGCGACGCTGATCGCACTGAAAGAGCTTGTGGAGATTTGCAATGGCTAAGAGTCGATTCAAGAGCGATGCGACGGAGGCGATCCACAGCGCCGCGTCGGGCCTCTATCGCGCCAAGCTGATCGACAAGAAGACGATGCGCGAATACGACGATCTCTGCATCGAGGCCGCCCCGCAGTTCGATCCGGAAGCGATCGCCCGCATCCGAAAATCCGTCAACGTCAGCCAGAGCGTGTTCGCGCTCTACCTGAACACGACGGCGTCGACGATCCGCCAATGGGAACAGGGCGACAAGCGGCCGAGCGGCATCGCGGCCCGGATGCTCCAGATCGTCGAGAAGCACGGGCTCGAGGTGTTCTCCTGAGCCGCTGCCCCGAATGCGCATGCACCGCCGGCCGAACGCGGGCCGCAAGGAATATGACGGAGAGACAATGGTAAGACTGATTGGATGCGGTTTGCTGGCGCTGACGTTCGCGTCGACGGGCTGGGCCGCCGAGCATTACGTCGAGGTCTGGAACCCGCCCGAGGCACGGAAGCCGGCAGCCCATGCGCCGGAAGCCCGTACCCCCGCCGCACACACCGGCGCCGATGCGCGCACCGGCAAGAGCGCGGAGAAGCACGCAAATGCCACACCGAAAGCCGCGGTGAAGCCGCACAAGCGTCGCGTCGCGCAAGCGGTGAAAGCCGGTTCGCATCGTCCGCCCGCCGCCGCGGCCGAGGCACCGGCCGCTCCGCGCCCCGTCGCGCAGCCCGCACCGGGCCGCCTGACGGTGATGCAGCCGGCAGCGCCCGATGCGCAACACGCGCCCAGCTACTCCAACATCCCGCGGCAATACACACCGGACGGCAACGTGCTGCAGGTCGGCACGCACGGCCGCTCTGCGGAGGTGACTCGATAATGGAAGCGCAAACCTACCACGGCTACCAGATCTGGGGCCACGCGATCCTGCAGCAGGACGAGATCCTGCAACCCGAGCGCTTTGCCGGGAGCGGCACGATCACGCAGAACAACAAGCTGGTCGAGGCATCCGGCGTGCTCGGCGTGTTCGACACCGAGGACGACGCGCGCGACGCGGGGCTCGAATGGGCCCGCGCCTGGATCGACAGCCACAGCTGACCGGGCGCGGCGCGCCCAACCGGCGCGTTGTCGCCGACGCCGCGCACGTGCCGGCCGCACACCGCACATGAAAAAAGGGGCGTCATGGACGCCCCTTTTTTATTCGAACCCGGACAACTCAGGCCGCGGGCCGTGGCGGCCGCACTGCCGGCTGCGGCCGGCCGACGAGCCGTGACAGCCCGACGATCGCGGCCAGCGTCGCGAGGTACGCGACGATCTGGATGCCCGCCGGGCGCGCGGTATAGCCGATCAGCGTATGCAGCGCCTTGCCGACGATGCTGGTTTCCTTGAGCAGCCACGACGTATCCCAGATCGCATCGCCCCACGACGGCACGAGGCCGGCCGCGAGCAGGAAGCCGACGCACTGGCTGGCCATCCCCGCCGCGAGCAGCACGATCAGCCAGTTGGTAACGGAGAACAGGCGCTTCAGCGGAATCTGCAGCAGGCCCGCATACATCCCGTAGCCGAGCCCTGCGCCGCCCAGCACGCCGAGCAGCCCGCCGACGATCATCTGCGGCGTCTGCCCCGGATCGCCCGCCGCGATGCCGTACAGGAACAGCACGGCCTCGGAGCCTTCGCGCAGCACCGCGACGCCGACCACGATCGCCAGCCCCGTCAGCGGTTTGCTGCCGGCCGCGACGGCACGTCCGACCGCTGTCATCTGCATCGCCATCTCGCGACCGTGCCGGCTCATCCAGATGCTGTGCCACGCGAGCATCAGCGTCGCGACGAACATCACGCCCGCGTTGAAGACCTCCTGCCCCATGCCGGACGCCCACTGCGAAATCACGTCGGCGAACGCCGCGATCAGGCCGGCGCCGATCACGCCGCCAACCAGCCCGCCGCCGACCCACCAGCCGCGCCGCGGCACGCCCTTCGTGGCGGCCATCACGATCGACACCACCAGCGCGGCCTCGAGCACTTCACGAAAGACGATCAGGGCAGTAGACAACATGGCGATATAGGCTTACTTGACGGTCAGGTGCGTCTTCGACTGCGCTTCGTGGTACTCGTCGTGGAATTCGTACGTGCCGGCCTTCAGCGGCCCGACCAGGATTTCCACCGACTTGCCGGCGGGCACGACCTTCTCCGCCTTGAAGTCGTCGCTCTCGAATTCGGCAGGCGTCGCGTCGAGGTTCTTCACGATGAACTTCACCTTCTTGCCGGCCGGGATCGTTACGCCGTCCGGCGAAAACTTGTGGTCCTTCAGGGTCAGGTTGACGACATCGTCGGCCGCGAATGCGGACGTTGCCGACGCGCCCAGCAGGGCCAGCGCGAAGCCGAAAGCGAAACGGTTCATGTAGGTAACGAATTGAAATATCAGAGAGGATTGATACTAAGAGCGATTCGCATTTTCACCTCGCGTACCCTTACTCTCAATATGGTGATCGTGCTTCATGGATTGCCGTCGCGCGTTGCCCGGCAAGGCATCCGCCCTGCTCAGCCCGAAACGCTTCGCCGTCAATCAGGACAAGTTCCGAATGACGTCAAAGGCCCGATCGACATTCATCAGACTTCACCTTTACAACATGCTGTCACCACATCGAAGCCGCGACACCGATTCCCGGCGACACGCGTACGCTTGACCTTCCCACCGTGGCAAGCTTCATGCTGTCGATGCTTGTCAATCGTCAACTCAGGAGAACACGATGGAATTCGAAGTCCAGGACATGACTTGCGGCGGCTGTGCCAATGCAATCACGCGCGCGGTAACCGCCGCCGATCCCGCCGCGAAGCTCGACATCGACGTCGCGGCGAAGATCGTCAAGGTCGAATCGGCGCAAGGCGCCGAGCGCGTGCAGTCGATCATCGAAGCCGCCGGCTTCCACCCCGCGCTGCGCTCCGCTTGACGCACGCACGCCGCGGGCGCACCGCCTGATATAGCGGTGCGCCCGCACCCGGTATCGCGTCAGCGCAGCCGGATCAGCGTCGACTTCAACTCGGTGTACTTCTCGAGCGCGTGCAGCGACTTGTCGCGGCCGTTGCCCGACTGCTTGTAGCCGCCGAACGGGAAGTTCATGTCGCCGCCCTCGTCGTAGCAGTTCACCCACACGGTGCCCGCACGCAGCCGGCGCGACACGTCGTGCGCGGTCGTCAGGTTCGACGTCCACACGGCCGCGGCCAGCCCGTACTCGGTATCGTTCGCGATCCGCACGGCCTCGTCGACGTCGTCGAACACGATCACCGACAGCACGGGCCCGAAGATCTCCTCGCGTGCGATCTTCGCATCCGGCTTCACCTCGAACACCGTCGGCTCCACGTAGAAGCCGCCCGTTTCCTCCTTCACGCGCGCACCGCCGGTGACGAGCCTGCCTTCGCTGCGTCCGGCCTCGATATAGCCGAGCACGCGCTCGAGCTGGATGCCGTCGACGATCGCACCCATCGACACCGACGGATCGAGCGGATTGCCGGGCACATATGCGCGCGCGGCCGCGACGAGCTTCTCGATGAACGCATCCTTGATGTCGCGATGCACGAGCAGCCGCGAACCTGCCGTGCACATCTCGCCCATGTTGTAGAAGATCGCGCCGGCGGCAGCCTGCGCCGCGCGGTCGAGATCGGGACAATCGGGCAGCACGATGTTCGGCGACTTGCCGCCGAGTTCGAGCCACGCGCGCTTCAGGTTCGACTGCGCGGCGTACTGCATGATCAGCTTGCCGACCGCCGTCGAGCCCGTAAACGCGATGCAGTCGACGTCGCGATGCAGTGCGAGCAGCTTGCCGGGCTCGCCCGCGCCCGGCACGACGTTGAACACGCCGGCCGGAATGCCGGCCTCGTACGCGAGCTGCGCAACACGGATCGCGGTCAGCGGCGATTTCTCCGACGGCTTCAGCACGACGCTGTTGCCGGCCGCGAGCGCGGGGCCGAATTTCCACGCGGCCATCAGGATCGGGAAATTCCACGGCACGACGGCGGCCACCACGCCGACCGGCTCGCGCGTGACGAGACCGACGAGATGATGATCGGCCGGCGCGACCTCGCCGCCGACCTTGTCGATCGCTTCCGCAAACCATTCGACGCAGTACGCGGCGCCCGGCACATCGACCGTCGTCGTGTCGCCGATCGGCTTGCCGGCGTCGAGCGTCTCGAGCAACGACAGCTCGTCGAGATGCTCGCGCATCAGCGCGGCCCAGCGCAGCAGCACGGCCTTGCGCGCACGCGGGTTCAGCCCGGCCCACACGCCTGCGTCGAACGCGCGGCGCGCGGCCGCGACGGCGGCGTTCACGTCGGCTTCGCCGCAATCGGCGACCTTCGCGAGCACGCGGCCGTCGATCGGGCTCACGCAGTCGAACGTCTTGCCGCCATGCGCGTCGCGCGACGCGCCGTCGATGAATGCGCGCCCTTCGATCTTGAGCGACGCCGCCTTGTCCTGCCAGTCAGCCAAAGTCAACTTGTTCATCAGGATGCCTCAGTTTTTTGGCATTCGCGATGCGGCACGCCGCTGCGCGTGACGCGCAGGCGGCCGGCAGCGAATGCAGTGACGCGCGGTGGGAAGGTCAGAAGGTCGCCGGCGAATTGGCCGAGACGACCTCGCAGATCAGGTCCGCGCTGGGATTGCGAAAACGGTGCGGCAAACGGCTTTCGAAGTAGTAGCCGTCTCCGGGGTCGAGCAGCCACGTCGCGCCGTCGACGGTCAGCTCGAGCCGGCCCGACACGACGACCCCGCCCTCGTGCCCCGCGTGCACGAGCATCTCGGGCCCCGTATCGGCCTGCGGCTGGTAGATCTCGCGCAGGATGCACATGTTGCGGTCCTTCATGCTCGCGCCGACCAGATGAAACGCGAGCGTGTCGTTGCCGAGGTTCGGCATCTCGTCGCGACGCGACACGACCGAGCGCGATTCGACGAGCTCGAACGTGAAGAACTCCGCGAGACTCATCGGGATGCATTCGAGCAGCTTCTTCAGCGAGCCGACCGACGGGCTCACGCGGCCCTGTTCGATCAGCGAGATCGTGCCGTTGGTCACGCCGGCCCGCTTCGCGAGTTCACGCTGCGACAGGCCATGCTTGTTGCGCACGAAACGCAGGCGCTCGGCGACTTCGGTGGACATCGATTCGGTTTCGGACACGATAAGTGCGATGACAAAGTGAAACGACGCAGTGGACAGCCGTTGAATATTCTAATCACTTTATGCCGTGCATCAGCGGGGAAAACCCTGAAAGGCGTTCGAAATAATGAACACCCTGTCGATTATTCCGTTTGCGAATCTTTTGTTCGCACTGCTCGGGAAAGCCCTGATGCAGCACTGTTAAAAAACATTTGACGCCGTTTTTGGCTCGTATATGCTGGCTCTCAGGTTAGCGTCATCAAGCATTCATCGGCAGCAAAAAACGTTATTGCAACGCAAAAATTGATGCCCATCAATGTAAATAACGCGTAACCGGCGCCTTGATTATTTTAAACGCCCAGCGCGTCGAAACGGTCAGGTGTTCAATACTTTCAACAACCCAGTCGAGTGTAATCGTGAGAGTCCGTGGCCCTCTGGTGAGGTGGGATCGAGGCGATGTGCGAAGTTTGCGCAGCGCGGCGTCCGCTTCCGACGACGGCAGTTGCGGCTGGCATAGTCCTCGCCTGCTTCATCTGTCGATCTACACCATCCTGTCCCGTCGTTCCGTTCGGCGTCACAACGCCGTATCCGCACGCGCATTCGTCGCCGTCGATACCGACGAAGTGGCGTCGCTGCTGCCGTAGCGCCTCTCCTTTCTTTACGTCGTTCGTTTCGTCTGCCGATTCGCCAACCGCATCCTTCGTGCGGTGACGGAACGCGTTCGCGCATTCGTTGCCGCGTCGCGACTCGCAATGAAACGAACGACGGCCTGATCGTCGCGCGCAGCGCGGATCGCCACGCCATCCCGTTGCGCCCATTCACCAGCGGCCCTGCGTCTCGCGCAAGGCTGCGGGGCTGTTGCACGCCGGCGTTTCGCCACATCCGGCAAGACATCCGCAACAACCCTACGGATAACTGATTGACGTCATGGAAAGAAGGAAACCCCTCGTCGGCATCACCGCCGACCACACGCAAATCGGCGCACACGCGTCGCATACGGTCGGCGACAAATACGTCGCCGCGATCGTCGACGGCGCGCAAGCGTTCGCGATGGTGCTGCCCGCGCTCGGCGAGCGCCAGTCGGTTGACGACGTACTCGACGCGGTCGACGGCCTGCTGTTTACCGGCAGCTACTCGAACGTCGAGCCGCACCTGTACGGCGGCGAACCGAGCGCGCCCGGCACGAAGCACGACCCGGCCCGCGACGCGACCACGCTGCCGCTGCTGCGCGCGGCGATCGCCGCGGGCGTGCCCGTGCTGGCCGTCTGCCGCGGCTTCCAGGAGCTGAACGTCGTCTGCGGCGGCACGCTGCACCAGCGCGTGCATGAAGTGCCGGGCTTCGCCGATCACCGCGAGGACGACGACGCGCCGATGGACACGCAGTACGGCCCCGCGCACGTCGTGCGCCTGACGCCCGGCGGCAAGCTGCACGCGCTCGCCGGCGGCCGCGACGAAGTGCACGTGAACTCGCTGCACAAGCAGGGCATCGCGCAGCTCGGCTCCGGCCTCGCCGTCGAGGCCGTCGCGCCGGACGGGCTGATCGAAGCCGTGAGCGTCGTCGATGCACCGGCCTTCGCCCTCGCCGTGCAGTGGCATCCGGAATGGCGCCATGCGCAGGACCCGCTGTCGAGCGCGATCTTCCGCGCCTTCGGCGATGCCTGCCGCGCCCGCCGCGCTGCCCGCACGCGCGCCATGGCCGCCGCCGCGCTCGCCTGAGCGCGCCGACCCAAACCAACGAGAACAGACATGCAAGACATCGAAGATTTTCTGAAGCAGCACCGGATCACTGAAGTCGAAGCGATCATTCCCGACATGGCCGGCATCGCGCGCGGCAAGATCACGCCGCGCAACAAGTTCACGTCCGGCGAATCGATGCGCCTGCCGCAGGCCGTGATGGTGCAGACCGTCACCGGCGAATATCCGGAAGACGGCTCGCTGACCGGCGTGACCGACCCCGACATGGTGTGCGTACCCGACGCGTCGACGATCCGCCTGATCCCGTGGGCCATCGACCCGACCGCGCAGGTGATCCACGACTGCGTGCACTTCGACGGCTCGCCGGTCGAGATCTCGCCGCGCTACGTGCTGCGCCGCGTGCTCGACCTGTACAAGGCAAAGGGCTGGAAGCCCGTCGTCGCGCCCGAGCTCGAGTTCTACCTGGTCGACATGAACAAGGACCCCGACCTGCCGCTGCGTCCGCCGGTCGGCCGTACGGGCCGCCCCGAAACGGGCCGCCAGTCGTATTCGATCGAGGCCGTCAACGAGTTCGACCCGCTGTTCGAGGACATCTACGAGTACTGCGAAGCGCAGAACCTCGACATCGACACGCTGATCCATGAAGTCGGCGCCGCGCAGATGGAGATCAACTTCATGCACGGCGACGCGCTGTCGCTGGCCGACCAGGTGTTCCTGTTCAAGCGCACGGTGCGCGAGGCCGCGCTGCGCCACAACATGTACGCGACGTTCATGGCCAAGCCGATGGAAGACGAACCGGGTTCGGCGATGCACGTGCACCAGAGCATCGTCGACGAGGAAACGGGCGAGAACCTGTTCACGTCGAAGGAAACCGGCGGCGCGACGTCGATGTTCTACAACTACCTCGCAGGGCTGCAGAAGTACACGCCGGCACTGATGCCGATCTTCGCGCCGTACATCAACTCGTATCGCCGCCTGTCGCGCTTCATGGCCGCGCCGATCAACGTGCAGTGGGGCTACGACAACCGCACGGTCGGCTTCCGCATCCCGCACTCGGGCCCGTCGGCACGCCGCATCGAGAACCGCATCCCGGGCGTCGACTGCAACCCGTACCTCGCGCTCGCCGCGACGCTCGCGGCCGGCTATCTCGGCATGACGCAGCGCCTGGAGCCGACCGAGCCGCTCGTCAGCGACGGCTACGACCTGCCGTACCAGCTGCCGCGCAACCTCGAGGAAGGGCTGACGCTGATGGCCGCGTGCGAGCCGCTCGGCGAGATCCTCGGCCACAAGTTCCTGAAGGCGTATTTCGCGCTGAAGGAAACCGAATACGAAGCGTTCTTCCGCGTGATCAGCTCGTGGGAACGCCGCCATCTGCTGCTGCACGTCTGAGCGTGCACCCGACCGAATACGGAATCACGGAGGAAACATGACTTACCGCAACGAATCTGCCTGGGTCCAGCCGGCCGCACCGAGCGCCACGGCCGCTGCGCCGCGCGCGACGCAGGCGCGCACGACCGCCGAATACCGCGCGCTCGACGCCGCGCACCACATCCACCCGTTCTCCGACATGGGCGCGCTGAACCGCGCGGGCAGCCGCGTGATCGTGAAGGCCGACGGCGTCTACCTGTGGGACTCGGACGGCAACAAGGTGATCGACGGGATGGCCGGCCTGTGGTGCGTGAACGTCGGCTACGGCCGCAAGGAACTCGCCGACGCCGCGTATCGCCAGATCCAGGAACTGCCGTTCTACAACACGTTCTTCAAGACCACGCACCCGCCGGTGATCGAGCTTTCCGCGATGCTCGCGGAAGTCACGCCGGCCGGCTTCAACCACTTCTTCTATTGCAACAGCGGCTCGGAAGGCAACGACACCGTGCTGCGCCTCGTGCACCAGTACTGGCGTGTGCAGGGTCAGCCGCAGAAGAAATACGTGATCTCGCGCAAGAACGGCTATCACGGCTCGACGATCGCCGGCGGCACGCTCGGCGGGATGGGCTACATGCACGAGCAGATGCCGTCGAAGGTCGAGCACATCGTGCACATCGACCAGCCGTATTTCTTCGGCGAAGCGGCGGCCGGTGAAACGCCGGAAGCGTTCGGCCTGGCCCGCGCGCAGCAGCTCGAGGCGAAGATCCTCGAACTCGGCGCGGAGAACGTCGCGGCGTTCATCGGCGAGCCGTTCCAGGGCGCGGGCGGCGTGATCTTCCCGCCGTCGACGTACTGGCCGGAAATCCAGCGGATCTGCCGCAAGTACGACATCCTGCTGGTGGCCGACGAAGTGATCGGCGGCTTCGGCCGTACCGGCGAATGGTTCGCACACCAGCATTTCGGCTTCGAACCGGACCTGATCACGATGGCGAAGGGCCTCACGTCGGGCTACGTGCCGATGGGTGCCGTCGGCATTCACGAGCGCGTGGCTCGGCCGATCATCGACAACGGCGAATTCAACCACGGCCTCACGTACTCGGGCCACCCGGTCGCGGCGGCCGTCGCGGTCGCGAACCTGAAGCTGCTGCGCGACGAAGGGATCGTCGAACGCGTGAAGAACGACACGGGCCCGTACTTCCAGGCCCTGATGCGCGAAACCTTCGCGCGTCACCCGATCGTCGGCGAGGTGCATGGCCACGGCCTCGTCGCGAGCCTGCAGCTCGCCGAAGCGCCGGCCGAACGCCGCCGCTTCGCGAACGGCGGCGACGTCGGCACGATCTGCCGCGACTTCTGCTTCAACGGCAACCTGATCATGCGCGCGACCGGCGACCGGATGCTGCTGTCGCCGCCGCTCGTGATCTCGCGGCCGGAAATTGATGAACTCGTATCGAAGGCGAAAAAAGCAGTCGATGCAACCGCCCAGCAACTGGGTATTTCGTAACGGTTTTGCCTACAGGCGTGCGGCGAGCGCCGCACGCCGCCATTACCAGGGGAATTCCACCATGCGTGCCTGCTTTCTTCGCCAAGCCTGTTCTGTTGCCGCCCTTGCCGCCACGGCAGCGTTCACGTCGGTCGCCAGCCCATCGGCGCACGCCGCCGATGAGCTGAACGTCTACAACTGGTCCGACTACATCGCACCGGACACGATCCCGAACTTCCAGAAACAGACGGGTATCCACGTCAAGTACGACAACTACGACAGCGACGACACGCTTCAGGCGAAGCTGCTCGCCGGCAGTTCGGGCTACGACATCGTCGTGCCGACGTCGAACTACATGGCCAAGCAGATCCAGGCCGGCGTGTACCAGAAGCTCGACAAGTCGAAGCTGCCGAACCTCGCAAACCTCGACCCGCTGCTGATGAAGATGATCTCGGATGCCGATCCGGGCAACCAGTACGGCGTGCCCTGGGCCTACGGCACGGACGGCATCGGCTACAACGCGCAGGCGGTGAAGAAGGCACTCGGCGACAAGGCGCCGGTCGACAGCTGGGCGCTGGTGTTCGACCCGGCCAACATGGAAAAACTGAAAGGCTGCGGCGTATCGTTCCTCGACCAGGCGGTCGACGTGTTCGCCGCCACGCTGCAATACATGGGCAAGGATCCGAACAGCAAGAACCCCGGCGATTACCAGGCTGCCTTCGAAGTCCTGAAGAAAGTCCGCCCGTACATCACCCAGTTCAACTCGTCCGGCTACATCAACGACCTCGCGAACAACGACGTGTGCGTCGTGGTCGGCTGGTCGGGCGACGTCGGCATCGCGCACCGCCGCTCGTCCGAAGCGAAGCGTTCGTACGACATCAAGTTCTCGAACCCGAAGGAAGGCGGCCTGCTGTGGTTCGACGTGATGGTGATCCCGAAGGATGCGCCGCACCCCGAGGCCGCACTGAAGTGGATCAACTATGTGTCCGATCCGAAGGTCAACGCGGCGATCACCAACACGGTGTTCTACCCGACCGCGAACAAGGCCGCGCATCAGTTCGTCACGCCGGCCGTCGCGCAGGACCCGACCGTCTACCCGCCTGAAGACGTGCTGAAGAAGATGGTGCTGATGAAGCCGATGCCGGCCGACATCCTGCGCCTCGAAAACCGCCTGTGGGCCCAACTGAAGACCGGCCACTGATCGCCGTGAATTCCGGCGGCGCAGGCATCGCTGGACGCCTGCCCGCCTGAGATCCGCGGACCTCCGTCCGCCCGCGCGCGCCGCGCGCACTGTTCCATCCGGCACGAGCCGTCGTCCGTGAGTCGCGTTGCGCGCCTCGCGCGGGGACGCTCACGCCTGCAATCCGTGAAGAACGAATGGTGAATCCCATGCAATCGATACCCTCTTCCGCAGCTGCACGACAGACCCAACCGGCCCCCGCGGCCCGTACGCAAAACGACGCTTTCGTCCGCATCGAAAACGTCGTGAAGAAATTCGGCGACAGCACCGCCGTCGACAACGTGAACCTGACGATCGCGAAGAACGAGCTGTTCGCCTTGCTCGGCAGCTCGGGCTGCGGCAAGTCGACGTTGCTGCGCATGCTCGCCGGGC
>NZ_JAAGPO010000218.1:0-16257 GCF_017104825.1 Burkholderia sp. Ac-20345
TTCACAGCCCGTACGGCTCGCACGGCGGCCCGCGCGAATCGCGCGGCGACGGCGGCTACGGCTCCCGCGAGCCGCGTGAAGGCTATGGCTCGCGCGAACCGCGCGAGGGTTACGGCTCGCGTGAGCCGCGCGAAGGCTACGGCGCCCCGCGCGAACCCCGTGAACCGCGCGAAAGCTACAGCGCGCCGCGCGACGCCGGCGACGCATCCGGCAACGCATCGCCGTCGGATTCCCGCGGCGGCAACGGGCCAGTGATCGTGACGCGCCGCCGGCGAATCGTGCCGGACGGCCAGTAAAGCAAAAGGGCAAGCCAACCGGCTTGCCCTTTTTACTTGTGCAGCCGGCGCGGCATGTCGCCGCACCGCCGCCGGGTTCAGTGTGCCGTCGCCGGCAGGCCTGCATCGGCCTCGCGCTGCAACGACCGCACCTGCTGCTGCAACGCACGCAGTTGCGACTGAAGCTCCGCCTGCTGCGCCTGCAATGCGGCCGTCTCGTTGCGTACACTCTTCTGGCGATCCGCGACTGCCGCCTGCTGCTGGTGTGCGATCGAGATATCGGCCTGCAGACGCCGCGCGCGATTCTGCGTGACTTCGATCTGCTTGTCCATTTGCGTCTTCTGCGATTCCAGCTTCGCCGCCCGCAGTTCGTTCACGGCCAGCCGCTCCGCCTGGCGCGAGAAATCGCGATAGATCGCTTCCGCACGCGTTTCATCGTAAGTCTTGATCACGCGCCAGAACGCCTTCTGCTGGAACAGCGCGACGAAGTACGCACCGTCCTTTACGTTGAACAGCAGGCTCGCGCCGTAGCTGCCGTTGTAGCTCGTGCGCATTTCGGTCAGCGTGTGCGCCTGGATCTGGCGCTGCAAGTCGTCGACCGTGCTCGGCCCCGTCGACTCGCCCGCCTGCGGCTGCACCGACGTCTGCGAATCGATCACCGGAATCGCGGCCACCGGCGCCGACGCCTGCTGTACTGCCGGCGAACCGCTGTCTGCCAGACTTTGCGCGTATGCGCCCTGCATGCCTCCCGCCAGGGCGAACAATACGCACGCCCTTCCCAACCCCGTCATATGGCTCATGAAGTTCTATTCCCGCCCGAGTCGTTGTAATTCAGCGCGATTTTATCTCATTAATTACTCACTTTCGCGGGTCTCGGGCTCCTCGTCGAAGATCTGATATTTGCGCATTTTTTCCCACAACACTTTGCGGCTGATGCCGAGCTGCTGCGCCGTGTCCTGACGCCGCCAGCCGTTTGCGTCGAGCGCCGCAATGACGCGGTTGCGCTCGTTCATGTCCCACTTGCTGCGATCGACGAAGACCTCGGCCGCGCTCTCCGCCGGTACCGGCTGTGCCGAATTGCGCGCGTGCGCGATCAGTCGCTGCAACCGCGCGGCATCCCACCCGCCCGTCTGCCGCACCGTTACGCCGACACGCTCGGCGAGGTTGCGCAGTTCGCGCACGTTGCCGGGGAAATAGCTGTCCGCGACCGAATCCGTCAGCCAGTACGGCAGATCGGACAACTGAGCGAGCCGGTCCTCGCCGACGACCTGCTCGACGAACGACTTGAACAACGCGATCTTGTCGACGGCGCCACGCTCTTCCAGCGACGGAATGCTCAGCTCGATCACCGCGAGCCGGTAGTAGAGATCGGCACGGAACAGGCCGTCCTTCACGAGCTGCGGCAGCTTCTTGTTGCTCGCCGCGACCAGGCGGAAATCGACCTTGACCGGCGTCGTCGCGCCGACACGCAGCACCGCGCCATCCTCGAGCACGCGCAGCAGCTTGACCTGCTGGTACAGCGGCAGATCGCCGACTTCGTCGAGGAACAGCGTGCCGCCGCCCGCCTGCTCGAAATAGCCTTTATGCGCAACAACCGCGCCCGTGAACGATCCCTTCGCATGACCGAAGAACAGCGATTCGAACAGGCCGTCGGGAATCGCGCCGCAGTTCACCGGCACGAATTCGCCGTGCCGGTAGCGCGAATGCTTGTCGTGCAGCAGTTGCGCGATGCGCTCCTTGCCGACGCCGGTTTCGCCGTGCAGCAGCACGTTGGTGTCGCAGTCGGCGAACGTATCGACTTCGTGCAGGAGCGCCCGCATCGATTCCGAGTGCGCGACGAGTGCGGCCGGATGCGACGTTTCAGCCGTATGCGCACGCAGCTGCGTGACGAGCTTGCCGATCATGCCGCGCAGTTCGGCACACGTGAAGTCGAGCGGCAGGACATGCGAATACTCGGGCGGATACTGCGATGCGTCGTGATCGCGCGCCGCGCCGACCCAGACGACCGGCATGCCGATGTTGGCCTGCCAGTCGCGCAGGAATGCCGCGCCGGTTTCGATCATCGTCACGCTGATGATCGCCAGCGACGGCCGCAACGCGGCGCGCTCGGCCGAAACCTCCGCGTTGTCGGCACGGATCACTTCGACGTCGAAGCTCGCCATGCACCGGGCGACGCGGTCGACGATGTCTGCCTTGCCTTCCCAGACGTACAGGTCGAGCTCTTCGATTGCGGGCGTGGTTCTCATGATTCGGGTGCGGCTTCAGTAATTGACGAATGGCTCGACATTGCGGCTCAGTGAGCGGTTGCAGGCGGCAGCGACGCTGCCTGCCTTGATGACAGATCGTTCAGGCATTTATTGAACCAGCATGGGGTTGCCGCATTTGATCGAGTCCGGTGTGTTCGTGACATAGGCATTCCCGAGGCTGAGGCCGAGCAGGCCCGTGACCGAGGTCAGGAGCGAATCAATCGGTTGCAGCAGCAGCGGGACGAGTGTAGTTCCCAGTGCTGACAAAATCGGCCCGAGAACGACGTTCAGCACCGGTGTGACGACATCGCCCAGCAATGCGAGCAAACCGCTGTTGGCGGTCAACTGGATCGACAGGCCACTGTTGAGTGCGCTTTGAACCGCGGGTGACAGAAGCTGATCCGTGCCGGTGCTCAACATGTATGGCGATGCAGGGGCCGGCGACGCGGATGAACCAGGACCAGGATAGGTAAACGTCAACGGTGTCGCGCTTTGATTGGCAACGGGAATGGTCAACTGTCCGGGCGTCAGGTTGACGTTGACCGAGATCTGGCTCAGGTCGAGGAGCCCGAACGTCAAGGTCTTGACCAACGTCGACAACCCGGAAATCAGACCGCCCAGGTTCAACAGGTTAAGCAGGCTCTGCAGGTTGACGGACACCAGCGTAATCGGTGTTGCGCTACCGTTCTGTGTATATCCGCTCGGTGCATTGAGGTTGATCGGCGTATTCGCCGAGCCGCCGAGATACACGGCAACCACTCCGGTCTGCACGTTCACCGTTGCGCTTTTCGTGCCGTCCGCCGTACAGGTGACCGACGCCAGGCCCGCCGTTGCCGGTGCCAAATAAGCGGTGATCGGCAGTTGCACCGCCGCAAGCGGCGTGGGACTACCCGACGGGCACGTGCCCCCCGGATAGACCAGCCCGCCGGTCGGACAGGTCGACAGCAGCGATATCGACGTATTGAGGAAAATGTTCCCCTGCGCGGTCGACGTATTGGTCGTGCAATTGGACGTTGCGCAGTTCGATGGTCCCGGCGGACCGCTCGCGGTGGACGGCGGATTCGCCCCGAGCTTGACCGAACCCGATACGTTCACGTTCAGCAGCGGCGCGAGCAAGGTAGGCGTCTGAACCGTGACGCTGGGAATGCTGACCGAACTCGTGCCGTTCGCGATCTGCAATGCCGTCGACAGCAATCCGAGTGCATTGACGCTGGCGTCGACGGCGGAGGTTCCCGTAGCGGTAGCAGCGGAAACCAGCTGGCCGAGCGCGATCTGCGGACCGCCGCAGACGCTGCCGGAACAGAGCGCAGCGACAATCGCGTTCAGGACGTTCAGGTTCACCCCGACCAGATTCTGCTGCGTCGCCGCCTGCACTGCGGCGTTGGCCAGTTGCCCGAGCGTCACGGTACCGTTCAATACACCCGTGGTCGTGCCGACCGGCAGATTGGCGAGAATGCCGGCCAGTTTCAGGTTGACTTGCGCCAGCCCCTGGTAGTCGAGAACCTGCAGGCTCAGCGCATTCGGAGACCCCGTCAGCACCTTGAGCAACTGATTGGCCAACCCGCCGTTCAATGTCGCCAGCGACGTGGTCAGCGTAAAGGTATCGGTCGGCACGCTCTTGGCGATGGCGGATCCACCGATCGTGACGCCGCCGCGAAATATCCCGTCGACCGGCTCGGACACCGTGACACAGACGGCATTGGTCGATTGACCATTGACTGTTCCGGCCGACAGACCGGCGCATTGGCCACCGCTGATCGGGTCTCCCGACATCCAGGTGAACTGCGCGCTGCCGCTGCCCTGAGGCGCGGTCCAGATGCCGCAAGACACGGACACGCTCGAACCTGTCGGCAACGGGTTCTTCGATGGGTTGGCGATTTGACCGGCAGCGGTCTTAGCTGCCTGACAAGTCGAGTCGGTGGTAATTTGCGACACCGCTGACAGCGCGGCCAAATCGGCCGCCGCTTGCATTCGACGTCTTTCAGCATAGAAATGGCCAACGTCGATCGCACCCAGCACGATAATCGCAACCAATGCCCAGATCGTCGCCATGACCGCGACGCTCCCCCGCTGGCGACTTCTCCGCGGGCCGCCAGCGCCACCCCGCCGCGCCGCGTGCGATTGATCTGCGCGCATGGTCATCTCTTATTGCGCGCCCTGCCCGCCGCCCGACATGCCACCCATTGCACCGAGTTGCGAACTTATCGAATCCGGGATCTTGTTCTTGAACGAATCAAGATAGCGCTGGTAGGCAAGCGATGCGACATCGCCGAACACCGGTTGCGCCGGCGCCGCCGCGCGATTGTCGCGCTGCATCGCGAGCCAGTCCTTGGTCGAACGGCCAACGTCTGACGCGCCCGGTGCCACGGTCTGCTGACCATAGGCCGCGCCGGAGCTCGTGACGATGCAGGCGATCGCACCCAGCGTCGCGATCCAGCCGATGCGTACGCTTCGATTATGTTTGTTCTCGTTCATGTTGCTCCCCGGATATCCATTCATTGTGCAAACCGTTGCAACAGCGGCACTGTCTGGTCGTAGCCGACGTTGTTCGCCATCGGCGTGATCGGCGTTGCCGTGCCGCGTCGCGATACCACCGGCGGTGTCGCGACTGCACGCTGCTGGGCGCGCACGGCCGCAGCGATCTTCGCGGCATCGCTGTTGATGTCCTTGCGAATATCGGCCGACAGATGCTGCTGGTTCATCAACCGTTGCGCATCCTGCGCACGTCCTGCCGCAAACAGATACAGCGCGAGGTTGCTGACGATCTTCGGATTGCGCTGATCGAGTTCGGCCGCCTTCATCAGCGGCACCCGTGAGCCGACGACGTCGCCGCTGCGCAACTTCGCGTATGCAAGGTCTGAAAGCAGCGACGGATCCGTCGGCGCAAGCTCCGACGCCTGCGTCAATGCCTGCACCGCACGGTCGAAATCCCCCGCGGCGCCCGCCAGCAACCCCAGCCCGCGATAGCCGCGCGCAGCGAGCGGCGTCTTCAGCAACTGGTTATACGCGGCCGCGCTCGCGGCCGGCTGATCGGTCATCCGCAGCGCATCCGCGCGCAGCAGGACGGATTCCGGCATGACGCCGTATGTCTTGTCGTACGCGTCGATGTGCGCGAGCGAAGCGTAATAGAGCCCTTGCGTTTGCATGCGCTGAATCAGGCCCAGGTACATCCCCGGCGTATCCGGTACGGACTGCTTCTGATCTGCTGCCTGCATCAGCGCCGCACGCTCGGTCTGCGCACCGACGCCATACCCGCTTTCCTTGGTGGCGCATGCGCCAAGCAGCAGCACCGCCGCCAACATGCCTGCCCGCGTCACTGTTTCGCCGATTCGCTTCATGGTCTGTCCTTCCGTCCTTCAATGCTGCGACGCCAATGCGCGCATCACCGCCAGCATGCCCGGCCCGGCCGTCACGATCAGCAATGCAGGCAACAGCGTCAGCACCATGACGCCCGTCATCTTCACGGTCAATCTGCCGATACGTTCGCGCAGCATCGCGCGGCGTGTCTCGCGCAAACGATCGCCGAACTGCTTGAGCGGCTCCTGCACCGCACCGCCATGCTTGTCGACCTGGATCATCAATCGCACGATCGCGCGCAAATCCTCGTTGTCGAATCCGCCGGACAGCCGTTGCAGCGACTGCTCGCGCGTACGTCCCGCAGCGAACTGACGCTGCGCGATTCCCACCTCCGAAGACAGCACCGGCAGCATCCCGCGAAAATCGTTCGTCACGACCTGCAGGCTCTGGTCGAGCGACAGCCCGACACCTTGCAGCAAGCGCAACATGTCGACGAGCAGCGGCAGTTCGTCGACGACGCTCTGCCGCCGCGACGCCGCACGGCGCTGCACATAGAGTTTCGGCAGCATGAAGCCGAGCCCGAAGGCGACGAACATGCCGACCATCCAGATACTGCCTTTCGCGCGCCCGCTCGCGAAGATCACGAACAGCAGCGGCAGCGCGATCCCGCACGCGACCCGCGCGCTCAGAAACAACCCGCGCGTGCGCGCGTCGACATATCCGGCTTGCTCGAGCAGGCGGCGATCCTCTTCCGCGACAGCGTATTTGCCGAATCCCGTATCCAGCCAGCGCATGCCCGCCGCCGACAACCGGTCCAGCAAACGCTGGACGCGTTGCCCGCCGCGCACATCGGGTTTCGCAGGCGCATCGCCGTTCGGCGCGGTCCGTGCTTTCGCTGCCTCGAGTGCCGCCATGCGCCGATCCAGCGCATCGACCAGCGCACGTTCGGCACGCCCCGCCGCATGCGCACGCAACACGGCGACCATGCCTAACAGCAGCACCCCAAGCGCACCCACTGCCAGCGCAATCGCTCCGATTTGAGTTGCTGTCATAGCCTCACCTGAGCCGAGCCATTCGGTACAGCCATATGCTGCCGGCCACTTGCGCCAGGAATGCGATCGTGAGCAGCGACCGACCGCTCGGATCGCCCCACATCCCGTACAGATACCTCGGGTTTGTCATCACGACAAAACTGCCGATCGCGATCGGCAGCATGACGAGGACGAACGCCGACAGCCGCGTCTCCGACGACATCGCCGTCAATTCACGCTCGGCCTGCTCGAGATCGCGCATGAACACCGACATCCGCTCGAGCATCACGTCCGCGCGACCACCGTATTTGACCGACAAGCGCAGCACCGAGCCGACGAGTTCAAACTCTTCTGTCCGGTAAATCTTCGCGATGTGCATCATCGCGCGATCGATCTCGATACCGCCGCGCAGCATCCGCGATACGACGTCGAGGCAGCCGCGCAGCGGCTCCTCGGTCGTCAGGAGTGCTGCCTGGAAGGCAGCCGGCACGCTGTTGCCCAGCGTGACGAGACGCACGATCCCGTCGAGGAACGACGGGATCTGCCGGACGATCTTCAACCGCCGCCGCTGAATCCGTGACGCGAGCCAGACGCCGAGTATCGCGCTTCCGCAAATGAGCGCTGCGAAACACGCGAGCATGCCGCCGTGACTGCCCGCGACGAATGCAACCACGACAAGCACTGCAAGCGCGATGAAGGCCTTGCCGCGCGCGTCGTCTATCCCTGCACGACTCGCGAGGTTCGACAGATATTCGGATGCCGTCGCATACCAATGTGCCCAGAATGCGTCGGACGATGCGTTCCGTGCCGCGCCCGGCTGCATCGGCACCGCGCGCGCGGCACCTGCCACCGGCGGCCGTGCTGCCTGCGCGGCGACACCGGCACGTACTCCGGGTTCGAGCCGGCTGTCGATGAAGCGCTTGGCGTCGGTTCGTACGCGCCGGGTTTCCGCGTGACGCCACAGCATCATCGCGGCCGCGACGCACAGCATCGCGAAGGCCAGCGCCCACACCATCCCGCTATACATTGAAGCCCCCGCCGCCGCGGCCGAACCCACCGCCACCGAACCCGCCGCCAAACCCGCCGTCGCCGAACCCGCCGCTCGTCAGTGTCTGACGGAAGCGCGCGAGCTTCGGTGAATGCGGATGAATGCCCAGCGTCTCCCAGTGGTCGACTTCCTCGCCCTCCGGCGTCACGCGTGCTTCGTAACGGTAAAGTTCCTGCGTCGCGATGATGTTGTCGGACAGACCGGTGACTTCCGTGATCGACAGGATCCGCCGCCGCCCGTTCGACAGGCGACCGATCTGCACGATGAAGTCGATCGCATTCGCGATCTGCCGGCGCAGGCTCGACTCGGTGCCCTGAAAGCCCGCGAAACCCGCAAGCATCTCGAGACGGTACAGGCACTCTCGCGGTGAGCTCGCATGCACGGTGCCCATCGAGCCGTCATGGCCCGTGTTCATCGCCTGCAGCATTTCCAGCACTTCACCGCCGCGCACTTCGCCGACGATGATCCGGTCCGGGCGCATCCTCAGCGTATTGCGCAGCAGGTCGCGAATCGATACGACGCCGTTGCCGTCGAAACCGCCCGGCCGGCTCTCGAGACGCACGACGTGCGGGTGATTCAGCGACAGCTCCGCCGTATCCTCGATCGTCACGACACGCTCGATCTCCGGAATGTGGAACGCGAGCGCGTTGAGCAGCGACGTCTTGCCGGAACTCGTGCCGCCCGACACGAGAATGTTGCAGCGCGCCTCGACTGCCGCCTGGAGCAGCGTGTTGATCTCTTCGTTGAACGTCCCGTTGCCGAGCAGATCGGACGGCTTCAGCGGATCCTTGCGGAATTTCCGGATCGATACGACCGGGCCGTCGATCGATAGCGGCTCGATCACGACGTTCACGCGGCCACCGTCGGGCAGCCGCGCGTCGACCATCGGGTTCGACTCGTCGAGACGGCGGCCGATCGGTGCGAGGATCCGGCGCACGATCCGCAGCAGGTGCGCGTTGTCGGTAAAGCGCACCGGCAGCTTCGCGAGGATCCCGTGACGCGACACGTACACGTCGTTGTAGCCGTTGATCAGGATGTCCTCGACCGCCGGGTCCGCCAGCAGGTCCTCGATCGGCCCGAAGCCCGCGAGCTCCTTCGTCAGCGCCTCGGCGATCGCACGCACCTCGTTTTCGTTGAGCGGGATGCGGCGCAGGCGTACGAAGCTGTCGATCTCGAGATCGACGAACTGGTTGATCGCCTGTCGGGACCAACGGCCGAACTCGGCGCCCAGTTCTTCGATACGCGTCAGCAAGTGCTCGTGCGCGGCATTCTTGATGTCGTGAAATTGCTGCGTCTGGGAGAACGGCGCTGCGCCGTCGGCGAATTGAATGTCGTGTGCCATCGCTTACGACCGCTTGGACGAGGGTTGAATGAAGCGCTTCAGCGCGGAAAGGCCGGATGCCGGTCGTGCGGCGGCCGGTCTGACCGACACGCCTGGCAGCCGCGCGGCGAGCGACTCGAGCGCGCGCACGTACGGGTCGCGCTCCGTCATGTCGACGATGAGCCGGCCCTGGTTTGCCGCATGGCCGATCGCGACGCGGCGCGACGGCAACGTACCCACCAGCGCAAGACCGAGACGCTCGGCGATCTGTGCAGGCGTCAGGTCGAGTGCGGGATCGTACTGGTTGACGACGAGCCGTACACGATCGGTGTCGACACCCGCGTCGCGCAGCCCGGTGAGCAGATCGGCCGCGGACACGATCGACGCGACGCCCTGGTCGCAGACGAGCCACGCTTCATCGGCCGACATCGTAATCTGGGCGACGAACTCTCGGTTCGAAAAACCACCGAGATCGACGATCTGCTGATCGAAAAATGCGCGAAACCGGTTCAGCACGCCGGCGCACGACGCATACGAGACATCACGCAGCCCGCCGAGATCGGCCGGCAGCGTCGTCAATGCAACACCGCTCTCATGCCGGGTCAGTGCGGTATTCACGAAGGTTCGGTCGATGCGGCGCAGGTTGTGGACCGCGTCGATGAAATGGAATTCGCAGCGGGTATTCAGGAACAGCGCACCGTCGCCTGCCGGCAACCCCAGATCGACGAGCGCGGTCTGGCGACCGGCCGGCGTGCCGCCATTCGGCTCGCCGGTTGCCCCCGGGCTCACTGCGCGCTTCTGCAACCACACGGCGAGATTCGCCGCGAGCGTACTCACGCCCATGCCGGCGCGCGCGCCCAGCAATGCGACGAGCTTGCCGTGACGGCTTGCCGGCTCGCCGACGTTTGCCAGCAGCCCGCGCGTCGTGCGCAACGCCTCTTCCGCCGCGGCCGACACGTCGATGAAATCGCGCACGCCGGCACGCAATGCGGCGAGCGTGCTCTCCGGCTGTGCGAGCGAGCCGAGTGCGATGATCGGCAGCCCCGGATGCGATGCACGTACCGCCGCGGCGGCCACGCTCGCAGCCGCGCTGCCGTCAGAAAAATCGATGAACACGAGCGCCGGATTGAGCCCCGTGATGCGCTGAGCAAGCACGCCCGGCTCGAGCGACGCAGCCTCGACCGCACCGGCCGATACGAGCGTATCGGCCAGCCAGCGGACATGCGCCTCGTGCGGTGACGCGCAAACGAAATAGTCGGTCACGGCGGGTTCACACAATGACTGGATTCGCGCGTTCATGTCGAACACCCCCGACTACACAAAGCGTGGCGACGCGTCGCAATCCGCGAGACATCCCACTCATTTTGAAAACCCCGGAGCGGCGTCCGGCGACGCAGCTCCGCCCAGATACGATTTCCAGACCGGTCCATCGTGCTGCTCGGACAACTCGCCGGGCGACGCGGGCAGCACGGCCCCCTTGGCGATCGGCGCGACAAGGTGAGGTGTCACGATGATCAGCAGTTCCTTGTCGTTCTGCTGATAGTTCAGATTCTTGAAGAACGTACCGATAATCGGCAGATCGCCCAGCAGCGGCACCTTGCTCACGTTCGACATCGTCTGCCGATCGATCAGGCCGCCGATCACGAAGCTTTCGCCATCGCCGAGCTCGACGGTCGTGTCCGCGCGGCGCGTCGTGATGCCGGGCACTGCAACGCCGCTGATCGTCACGCTGTTCACGAAGTCGAGCTGGCTCGACTCGGGGGCGACCTTCAACGCGATCCGGTTCGGGCTCAGGACCGTCGGCATCAGCGAGAGCCCGACACCATATTGCTTCCACTGGATCGCGGTCGAGCCGAGCCCTTGCGGTGACGGCACCGGAATCTCGCCGCCCGCGAGAAAGCTCGCGCTCTGCCCGGACAGCGCGACCAGCGTCGGCTCCGCCAGCACGCGAGCGAGGTTGTTCGCCTCGAGCAGTGACAGATCAGCAAAAATGCCGCGCCCGGCGGCGTTCACGACCAGGTTGAACGCCGACGCGACCGGCGATCCGAGCGTCGGAACGTAACCCGCGGTACCTGGGCCTGCCCCTCCGCTATAAGACTGCACGCCCCCCGGCGAAAACGATCCGAACGAAAAACCGTTGCTTTGCTTGAAGAAATTGAACCCGACCTGCTTGAGCACCGAACGGCTGAATTCGACGACCCGCACGTCGACCTGCACGACGCTCTTGCCGGGAACCGTCGAGCGGTCGATCACGGCCCCTTTCCCGCTCATGTTCTTGCCGACCGCGGCCGCACGCGCATGCGCCTCGAGCGACGCCGACGAGCCTTGCAATACCGCCGTCCCGCCGTATGCATTCACGCGCGGCGTCGAGCCGTCGAGCACCGCTTGCGCGGCCGCGTCGACGACTTCGACGTTCCAGACCGTCGGCTCGTCGTGACCGCGCTCCCACAGCATGACGTTCGTCGCGCCGGGCGCCTTCGCGGTAAGCAGCACCGATCCCGAGCGGTTCCCCTTCATGATCAGCACGTCAGCTATCGCAGGATCGCCGACCGCGACACGCTGCAGCGTGCGGCTCGCCGAGATCTGTCTTTGCGCGCCGACCGCAAGCTCGATCGTGCCGCTCGCAATCGCGAACGATGCGAAAGTCACGGTGAAGATGGCAATCGCGAATGCAATCAGTGTTTTTTTCATCGTTTGGTAGACCGTCGCGCGGCCTTTTACTTGTCGTCGCTGATATCGATCGCCGTCGATGTCTTTCAATAGGCAACCGTTTCCGACCGGCCGCCACGGATCACTTCGATGTTGCTGCCTCCCCCGCTCGGCCGCACCACCGGCAGCAAACGCGGCGGTAACGGCGGCACGTTCACATTGGCCACCGGCGTTCTCGGCGTACCGGACAGTTGTTGCAACGAAACACCCGCCGCAGCCAGTGCCGACGGCGACAGCTTGTTGTCCGTACGTACCGCCACCGTCTGTATCGCAAGCTCGTCGTCACGCGGGTTGCGCAAGGCGAACGTCAGCCGGCCGCTCGCTTCGCCGAGCGTCAGCGCATCGACCTGCGCGGTCGGTACCGCGAGCACCGCGATGCGGACGCCGGCCGGTTGCCCGTTGCCGCCGTTGTTGTTCCCGCTGTCGCGATCCGACGTCGCATCACCGAACGACAGCACACGGACCTTCGACAACAGGAGACGCGCCTGCGACTGCGAGACCTCGCCGTCAAGCATCGTGCCGCCGCCTTCACGTTTCAGATTCAGGAACACGTCGACATAGTTGCCGGGCCGCAGCCGGTTGCCGACTGCATTCGATTCGTCGACGCGAACCGCAACCGCGCGCTCGCCGGGTTGTACGTCCTCGGCAAGCCCCGATACCAGCGCATCCGCAACGACCGGCGCCGCGGCCGGGATCTCCCGAACCGGCACGCGGCCGACAAGCGGAACGGGATCACTGAACGCGCCCACCGGTACGAGCACAGTCGACTGGATCTTCAGTGCGTCGGCCGGGATCGGCTGACCGCCCGGCAAGGTGCGCGTCGCAATCACGACGGGTACGGCTGTTGCCGTCGCCACTTGCTGGACCGGCGCGGGACGCGAAGCGCTGCGTCCAAGCACCCATGCATAGATTCCAAGCAAAACTGCGATCGCAATCAGCAGCCCCGCAATGATCTTCGTTACGTTGTTGGCCATGTTGTCGAATGGATGCAGGAATAAAAATCCAGTTAGCTTCTTGCCGCGTGATTCGTGGATGACGTGCTCACAGCATGGTCTGCGGGATTTGCACCACTGCCGAGCCCGTCAATGGTGCCGTCATGAATGTCCCCAGGAACGGCATGATCGTCATCCAGTTGTCCGGCGTATAGCTCACCGTGACCGTCAGGCAGTACAGCAACGGCGTCGGCGTCCCGTTGTAGTTGCACTGCTGCGCCACGACGTTGGGCGGACTACTGTTCAGCCAGCCGAGGACGTTCTGGGTCGTCGTCTTCGCGTTCGCGACGCGTGTCGTGAGATCAGGTGCGTAGCTCAATCCAGCGCGCGCGCCCTCGCTTGCCGCCATCGTCAAGCTCTGCTGAATGAGAAAAATCATCCCGAAACTCAGAATCGCGTAGAAAATCACGAAGAACAGCGGAAACACGATCGCAAACTCGACCGCTGTCGCTCCGCGTTGCCGCCGACGTCCTCGCCACGCGCTCTGTCGTTTCATCGCACGCCCCCCGTTGCTGCAAGATAGATCAGCCATACGGCAGCCGGCACCGCGAGGCATGCGGCATAGGGCGTTGCCCGATATTTCCCGAGTCTCAGCGCAGGCTCGCGCGGTCGCCACAAGCCCCCGAGCGAGGTGCGCGACAGCACCATCAGCGCGAGCGCGTGCAGGCCCGCAGCCAGGCTGGCGGCCACCCACAGCCAAAGCAGCGCATGCGCACCACACCAGATGCCGAGCACGGCAAAAATCTTTACATCGGCTGCGCCCATCACGCGCAGAAGGAAGAACGGCATAAGCCCAATCAAGCCGACCAGCATGCCGGCCACTGACTGAAGCATGGAAATGCCAAATGGATTCGCGGCCACGCATGCGCCGCCGAACCCGCTGACCAGTCCGACCAGAACAAGCGCGTTCGAAATACGGCGGAAACGAATATCGCTGACCACGACAAAACCTGCCCAGGTCAGAAATACCCCGCTAAAAATAAGATGTCCCATCGCGCCACGATCCGCAGCAAATACGAGGGCGAGCGGATTACCGAGGCAATCCGCCCGCTACTGCGCCAAGACGACTTCCGAAAAAGAAGTGTCAGCTTAGGTCGCCGGGGTTGCCCGGATCGCGGAGGCAGAACAGTTGGTAGCCGTAGGGGAGGACACGCAAGTGCCAAGATTGGTGAACATGTTGCCGAGACTGCTGCCGATGTTCGTCACGCCGGCAACGATTGCGACAGCAATCAAACCCGCAATCAGGCCATACTCGATCGCGGTAACCCCGTTTTCTTCCCGAAGGAAGCGAATCAGCAATGCTTTCATTTTATTCCTCGTGCCTGTATTTACGTTCTTTGGCCTTTTATACGTAAACGTCCCCGCATATCCGGCCGTTGCCCCGCTCTGTTCGCCACATCTGCTGTAGCGACAACCAGGTGCGCTTTCTTTATAGATTGCCCCGAGGGGCATGGCTCAACATTTGATGCAAGTTAACATTCGCGATAGTGACCTCCTCGAACGTTGTGTACCGAACCGTACATTTCCTTACATCTGCTCCGGATTCTATATCCGATCCCATTTAACTTCCAACCTCTTTTAACGACCTGGATGGAAAAAAATGACCGGTAGCACAACGTATTTGTACGGTGTTTCGGTACGACTTACACATAGGATTTACGATAGGTTAGATGTGCACACCTAATCCACCAGTAAAACAATTGCCTCGTCCACCAAGCCTGCGCGGCTCCCACGTTACGTCGCACGCGTAACGCCAATGTTGTGACGTTACGTTACGCAACGCTCGAAACCGTTCTCATTCGTCTGTCCTTAAACAGATTCAACAATCTTTCAATTTCCATAACTTCCTTTTCCGACAAGGAATTGCCCCGTTTAAAACCTGTTGTCGAACCGTCGGCCATCGAAATGGCACGACAGTTGCAGAGTAGTCCGCGCACCACTCAACACAACGCAGTTCACAACACATTTTTAATGCGAGGACAAAATGGACATTAAGGTTATCCCCCATGGCGTGTTCCGGACGACTCTGATCGCGGCCACCGTTGCAGCCATGCTTTCCCTCTCCGCGTGCGGCGGTTCCGGCTCCATCAGCCAGGGTCTTGGCGGTGGCTCGAGCTCCGGCGGCGGCGATTCGATCTCGACTTCGGGCGGCGGTACGTCCGGCTCGAGCGGAACCTCGGGCTCGAGCGGCACCTCCGGCACCAGCGGAAGCTCGGGCACGAGCGGTACGTCCGGCACCAGCGGAACCTCGGGCACGAGCGGCACGTCCGGCACCAGCGGTACGTCGGGCACGAGCGGTACCTCGGGCACCTCGGGTGTGTCGTCGAACGCAGTGGGATCTGTCCTCGCAAGCAGCAGCAACATCGTCACGGGTGTCGGCGGAACCGTCTCGGGTCTCGGCTCCGTGATCGGCAGCCAGTCGCTGCCGGGCGTCAACCCGGCCACCACGCAAGCCGCAGGCGGCATCGTGCAAAGCGTCGGCGGTGCGGTGACCGCACTCGGCAACGGCCTCGGCAACGGTCTCGGCCAGCTCGGCGCGACGAAGGATCCGCTCGGCACGACGCTCGCCAGCACGGGCGGCGTGGTCAACCAGCTCGGCGGCGCAGTCACGCAGACCGGCAACCTCGTCACGAGCCTCGGCAGCGGGCCGCTGTCGCCGCTCGCACCGGTCACGGGCGCCGTCGGCGGCCTCGTGTCGACGCTCGGCGGCGCCGTCTCGAACGGCGGCACGACCCTCACCAACGCACTGTCGACCGGCCCGATCCAGCAAGTCACGCAGACGGTCAGCTCGGCCATCACGCCGATCACGACGATGGTCGGCCAGACGACTCAAACGATCGGCACGGCGACCGGCCTCGGTGCGCCCGTCAACACGCTGCTCGGCACGGTCGGCAACGGCCTGAACCAGGCCGGCGCCCTGCTCGCGTCGGCTGGCGGCAACCCCGTCACGACCGGCCTTGGCAACACGGTCTCGTCGACGGGCAACACCGTGAAGGCCGTCGGCGGCCTGCTCACGGGCGGCACCGGCGGCGTGACCAACCCGCTCGCACCGCTCACCGGCCTCGTCTCGACGGTCACGGGCGCACTCGGCGGCGCAACGGGTGGCGGCAGCGGCCCGCTCGCTCCGGTCACGGGCCTCGTCTCCACAGTCACCGGCGCACTCGGTGGTGCAGCAGGCGGCGGCAGCGGCCCGCTCGCTCCGGTCACGGGCCTCGTCTCAACGGTGACGGGCGCACTCGGCGGCGCAGCTGGCGGCGGCAGCGGCCCGCTCGCCCCCGTCACGAGCCTCGTCTCCACGGTCACCGGCGCACTCGGCGGCGCAGCAGGTGGCAGCGGCG
>NZ_JAAGPO010000219.1:0-16090 GCF_017104825.1 Burkholderia sp. Ac-20345
TATAGCTTGCACGCAGTATATAACTTGTCAAGAGCAGGACTGGGCGACCTAGCAATCCGAAGGAAGCGCCATTTATGATGCGCAGCATGCGCGAGATACGCTCCACAGGAAAGATAACACCATTTCCATACACGCAGAGCTACCGATCCGAGCTGCTCGGTGCGGACAATCTTGCGCACGGCCGCTGGGGCAATCACGACGTCGCGGTGCGCCTGCCGCACGCGGACCGTCCCGCACGCGGCACGGCGCTGGCAGCCGCGCTGCCCGCGCACCGGCTGCACTTCTTCGATCCCGAGACCGGCAAGCGTGCCGGCTGAACCTGCTGCCCTTGCCAAGAGACAGACGATGACGACCCGTACCGACTGGCCCTATCCGCGCGTCGTCGCCCATCGCGGCGGCGGCACGCTTGCGCCGGAGAATACGCTCGCCGCGCTCGACGAGGGCGCGCGCCGCGGCCACCGGATGGTCGAGTTCGACGCGAAGCTGTCGGCCGACGACGTGACGTTCCTGCTGCACGACGACACGGTCGACCGCACGTCGAACGGTCGGGGCGCGGCGGCGGGCATGCGTTACGAGGCGCTGGCCGTGCTCGATGCGGGCGCGTGGCGCGATGCGCGCTTCGCGGGCGAGCGGATGCCGACGCTCGAGGCGGCGGCGGCGCGCTGCATCGCTCACGGGCTGGCCGCCAATGTCGAGATCAAGCCGTGCCCGGGGCGCGAGCGCGAGACCGGGCAGCGCGTGGCGGCCGATGCGGCCGCGTACTGGCGTGATGCGGCGGTCCCGCCGCTCCTGTCGTCGTTCTCGTTCGATGCGCTGCAACAGGCGCGCGCAACCGTGCCGACGCTGCCGCGCGGGATGCTCTACGAGGCCGTACCGGACGACTGGCATGCGCAGGTTGTCGATGCGCTCGGCTGTGTTTCGTTGCATGCAGACCACAAACAGCTCGACGAACCGCTCGTGCGCGCGATCAAGGCGGCCGGGCTGCGCATCCTGGTTTACACGGTAAACGACCTCGAACGGGCACGCGAACTGGCCCGCTGGGGCGTCGACGCGGTCTGCACGGACCGGATCGACCTGATCGGTCCCACTGCGCTGGACGACATCGACATCGTCTGACGGTCGCGACCGCGTCCGGCGAATCCTTCGTCGGGAACGTGCCTGACGCGAAAAAACGACGCCCCGGCGGGATTCCCGCCGGGGCGTTTTGCATCGTGGAGACGTTACGTCAGGAAAAATCCGCTACAAATTGCAGCAGGATTAACCATTCCCCAAATATTCGACTACGCTTAGAAGCGGTAGCCGACGTTCAGGTACGTCACGATCGGGTTGAGCGAGATCTTCGCTTTCGACGTTTCGGTCAGGGTGCCGACCGGCGTCCGGCGGGCCGTCGTGAAGGTTGCGGTCACGCTGACCGGGATGTACGAGATCGACAGGCCCCCGAACCAGTGCTTCGTGAAGTTGTACGTGAAGCCGGCGTTGAGCACGGGCGCCCACTGGTTGCTGGTCGTAGCGCTGGTCGGGCCGCCGAGCACGCCGTTCTCGAAGCTGCTGTTCGTGATCTTTGCGCCGGTGAACCAGACATACGTCGCGCCGACGCCGACATACGGACGGAACTTCGCGTTGGCGTCGTTGAAGTGGTAGCGAAGCAACACGGCGGGGCTCCACTGGTACGCACGGCCGAGGACGCCGAACTTTTCGAACTGACCCTTGCCGGTAATGTCGAACTTCGGCGGTATCCCCATGACGAGCTCGGTGGAGATGTGGTCGGTGACGAAGTAGCCTGCTGCGAGCCCGAGCGTATCGGCGTCGTTGATGCCGGCGCCCGTGTTGGGAATCGATTGGTTGATGGGCGTGCCGCCGACACCGTACAGGAACAGCGGGTCGCTGCTGTCCTGCGGCGAAAGGTGCAGCCAGCCGGTGCTGACGTAGAAATCACCTGCGGATTGTGCATGTGCCGTAGCGCCCGCCAACGAGAATGCGAGTGCCGCGGCCCCCGTAATGGCCAGTTTTCGTTTCATTGTGTCTCCTCCGATCAAAGGCGTGCTCATTATGACGACTGCGTTTAAAACCAAACAAGCTTGTAAGTTAGAGTTTTCTCCCTAGGTTGCGTACGACCGTACGCTTTCGCGCGCTGCTGGGACGGGCATTCTACGCAGGTGCGCACTTTCGGACCCCCGGGTATTTCCTAACGCGTTCAAACGGACATTCAGCATGGCACGGTTAGCACGACTCTACGTTCCCGACCAGCCGCAGCACGTGATACTGCGCGGCCTGGATCAGCAACCCGCGTTCGTCGACGACCAGGACTACGAACTCTTCATCGATTGCCTGAAGGCCGCCGCGCGCGATCATCACCTGTCGGTGCACGCCTACGTGCTGCTGCCGCGCCAGGTGCAACTGCTCGTGACCCCGAGCGACGAGGCAAGCCTGCCGAAAGCGATGCAGGCTGTCGGCCGCCGCTACGTCGCGCACTTCAACCGGCGCTATTCGCGGCGCGGCACCCTGTGGGAAGGCCGCTATCGCGCGACCGTGATCGAAGGCGAGCGCTATTTCCTGCTCGCGAGCCGCGTGGTCGAGATGAGCCCGGTGCGCGCGCAGCTCGTCGCGACGCCCGAGGCCTATCGCTGGTCGAGCTACCGGCACCATGTCGGGCTCACCGTCGACAGCCTGATCACCGACCATCCGCTCTACTGGGCGCTCGGCAATACGCCGTTCGACCGCCAGCGCGCGTACAAGGAGCTGTGCGAGCAGCCGCTCGACGAGCGGCAGGCCGACCAGTTGCAGCAGGCGACGTTGAAGGGCTGGGTGCTTGGCGGCGAGAATTATCGCGAGTGGGCGGCGCGTGCCGCGAACCGGCGCGTGTCGCCGCTGCCGCGCGGACGCCCCAGAAAGGTGCGTGAAAACACGCCGCCGATCCAGCAGTAACGCAGGAACGGCGGTTCAGGAGGCGGCGCTGCGGGCGCCGCTTCTTTTTGCACCAAAGCGATACGGCCCCAATAAAATGGCACCAGATCGAAGCATCCGTTTAAATGGGGTTCGATCAAGCGGTTTTTGTTGCTATTCCTTTGATTCGTCGCGTATATTCCGAATTCCGGTGGCCCGGGCGAAGCTTGCCCATCCACTGTCGGCCGCGCCGTCTCCCGTCGGGAGCGGGATCGACGGCAACAAGAAAATGGTTCAACGGCCTCCAGGCCCCCTTTACGACGGTGTCCCCATGAACGACCACCAGCAGCCGCTCGCCGCGGTGCCCGCCGCACAAGGTCTGTATGACCCGCAAAACGAACACGACGCCTGCGGCGTCGGCTTCGTCGCTCACATCAAGGGCAAGAAGAGCCACGAAATCATTCAGCAGGGTCTGAAGATCCTCGAGAACCTCGACCACCGTGGCGCGGTCGGCGCCGATCCGCTGATGGGCGACGGCGCGGGCATCCTGATCCAGATTCCGGACGCGTTCTATCGCGAGGAAATGGCGAAGCAGGGCGTGATGCTGCCGCCGGCCGGCGAATATGGGGTCGGCATGATCTTCCTGCCGAAGGAAAACGCATCGCGTCTCGCGTGCGAGCAGGAGCTCGAGCGGACGGTGAAGGCCGAAGGCCAGGTCGTGCTCGGCTGGCGCGACGTGCCGGTCGACCATGCGATGCCGATTTCGCCGACCGTGAAGGCGAGCGAGCCGCTGATCCGCCAGATCTTCATCGGCCGCGGCAAGGACATCATGGTGACGGACGCGCTCGAGCGGAAGCTGTACGTGATCCGCAAGACGGCGAGCCACCGCATCCAGGCGCTGAAGCTCAAGCACGGCAAGGAATACTTCGTGCCGTCGATGTCGGCGCGCACGATCGTCTACAAGGGCCTGCTGCTCGCGGGTCAGGTCGGCGTGTACTACCGCGACCTGCAGGACGCGCGCGTCGTGTCGGCGCTCGCGCTCGTGCACCAGCGCTTCTCGACCAACACGTTCCCGGCGTGGGAGCTGGCTCACCCGTACCGGATGATCGCGCACAACGGCGAGATCAACACCGTGAAGGGCAACGTGAACTGGCTGAACGCGCGTACCGGCGCGATCGCGTCGCACGTGCTCGCCGACGATCTGCCGAAGCTGTGGCCGCTGATCTACCCGGGCCAGTCGGATACGGCCTCGTTCGACAACTGTCTCGAGCTGCTGGTGATGGCCGGCTACCCGCTCGTGCACGCGGTGATGATGATGATCCCGGAAGCGTGGGAACAGCACACGCTGATGGACGAGAACCGCCGCGCGTTCTACGAATACCACGCCGCGATGATGGAGCCGTGGGACGGCCCGGCCGCGATCGCGTTCACGGACGGCCGCCAGATCGGCGCGACGCTCGACCGTAACGGCCTGCGCCCGGCGCGCTACATCGTGACCGACGACGACCTCGTCATCATGGCGTCGGAAGCCGGCACGCTGCCGATCCCCGAATCGAAGATCGTCAAGAAGTGGCGCCTGCAGCCGGGCAAGATGTTCCTGATCGACATGGAACACGGCCGCATCATCGACGACAAGGAACTGAAGGACAACCTCGCGAACGCGAAGCCGTACAAGAGCTGGATCGACGCCGTGCGCATCAAGCTCGACGAGATCGAGCCGAAGGCCGAGGAAGTCGCGGCCGGCCGCACGCAGGGCGCCGCGCTGCTCGATCGCCAGCAGGCGTTCGGCTATACGCAGGAAGACCTGAAGTTCCTGATGGCGCCGATGGCGCAGCAGGGTGAAGAAGCCGTCGGTTCGATGGGCAACGACTCGCCGCTCGCGGTGATGTCGAACAAGAACAAGACGCTCTATCACTACTTCAAGCAGTTGTTCGCGCAGGTCACGAACCCGCCGATCGACCCGATCCGCGAGAACATGGTCATGTCGCTCGTGTCGTTCATCGGCCCGAAGCCGAACCTGCTCGACACGAACAACATCAACCCGCCGATGCGTCTCGAAGTGTCGCAGCCGGTGCTCGACTTCAAGGACATCGCGAAGATCCGCGCGATCGACCAGTACACGGGCGGCAAGTTCAGCGCATACGAGCTGAATATCTGCTACCCGGTCGCCTGGGGCAAGGAAGGCATCGAGGCGCGCCTCGCGTCGCTGTGCGCGGAAGCCGTCGACGCGGTGAAGTCGGGCTACAACATGCTGATCGTGTCGGACCGCAAGACGGACGCCGAGCATGTCGCGATTCCGGCGCTGCTCGCCACGTCGGCGATCCACTCGCACCTCGTTCAGCAAGGGCTGCGCACGAGCACGGGCCTCGTCGTCGAGACGGGCTCCGCGCGTGAAACGCACCACTTCGCGCTGCTCGCGGGCTACGGCGCGGAAGCCGTGCACCCGTACCTCGCGATGGAAACGCTCGCGAAGATGGCCGAAGGGCTGTCGGGCGACCTGTCGCCGGAGAAGGCCGTCTACAACTTCACGAAGGCGGTCGGCAAGGGCCTGCAGAAGGTGATGTCGAAGATGGGCATCTCGACGTACATGTCGTACACGGGCGCGCAGATCTTCGAAGCGCTCGGCCTGTCGAGCGACCTCGTCGAGAAGTACTTCAAGGGCACGGCGTCGAAGGTCGGCGGCATCGGCCTGTTCGAAGTCGCGGAAGAGGCGATCCGCCTGCACCGCGACGCATTCGGCGACAACCCGGTCCTGCGCGACATGCTCGACGCGGGCGGCGAGTACGCGTACCGCGTGCGTGGCGAAGACCACATGTGGACGCCGGATTCGATCGCGAAGCTGCAGCACGCGACGCGCAGCAACTCGTACCAGACGTACAAGGAATACGCGCACCTGATCAACGACCAGACCAAGCGTCACATGACGTTCCGCGGCCTGTTCGAGTTCAAGGTCGAGCCGACCAAGGCGATCCCGATCGACGACGTCGAATCGGCGAAGGACATCGTCAAGCGCTTCGCGACGGGCGCGATGTCGCTCGGTTCGATCAGCACCGAAGCGCACGCAACCCTCGCGGTCGCGATGAACCGGATCGGCGGCAAGTCGAACACCGGCGAAGGCGGCGAGGACCAGAAGCGCTACCGCAACGAACTGCGCGGCATTCCGATCAAGTCGGGCGAGACGCTGAAGTCGGTGATCGGCGACGAGATCGTCAGCGACATTCCGCTGAAGGACGGCGATTCGCTGCGCTCGAAGATCAAGCAGGTCGCGTCGGGCCGCTTCGGCGTCACCGCCGAGTACCTCGCGTCGGCCGACCAGATCCAGATCAAGATGGCGCAGGGCGCGAAGCCGGGCGAAGGCGGCCAGCTGCCGGGCCACAAGGTGTCCGAATACATCGGCAAGCTGCGTTACTCGGTGCCGGGCGTCGGCCTGATCTCGCCGCCGCCGCACCACGACATCTACTCGATCGAGGATCTGGCGCAGCTGATCCACGACCTGAAGAACGTGAACCCGAGCTCGAGCATCTCCGTGAAGCTCGTGTCGGAAGTGGGCGTCGGCACGGTCGCGGCCGGTGTCGCGAAGGCCAAGGCCGATCACGTCGTGATCGCCGGCCATGACGGCGGCACGGGTGCGTCGCCGCTGTCGTCGGTCAAGCACGCGGGCACGCCGTGGGAGCTGGGCCTCGCCGAAACGCAGCAGACGCTGGTGCTGAACCGCCTGCGCGGCCGTATCCGCGTGCAGGCCGACGGCCAGATGAAGACGGGCCGCGACGTCGTGATCGGCGCGCTGCTCGGCGCGGACGAATTCGGCTTCGCGACGGCACCGCTCGTCGTCGAAGGCTGCATCATGATGCGCAAGTGTCACCTGAACACGTGCCCGGTCGGCGTCGCGACACAGGATCCGGTGCTGCGTGCGAAGTTCCAGGGCCAGCCCGAGCACGTCGTGAACTACTTCTTCTTCGTCGCCGAGGAAGTGCGCGAGATCATGGCGCAGCTCGGCGTCGCGAAGTTCGACGACCTGATCGGCCGCGCCGACCTGCTCGACACCCGCAAGGGCATCGAGCACTGGAAGGCGAAGGGCCTCGACTTCTCGCGCGTGTTCTACCAGCCGGAAGAGTGCGAGGACGTCGCGCCGCGCCACGTCGACGTGCAGGATCACGGCCTCGAGCGCGCGCTCGACCACGTGCTGATCGAGAAGGCGAAGGCCGCGATCGAGAACGGCGAGCATGTGTCGTTCATCCAGCCGGTGCGCAACGTGAACCGTACGGTCGGCGCGATGCTGTCGGGCGTGATCGCGAAGAAGCACGGCCACGACGGCCTGGCCGACGATGCGGTGCATATCCAGCTGAAGGGCACGGCCGGCCAGAGCTTCGGCGCGTTCCTCGCGAAGGGCGTGACGCTCGATCTCGTCGGCGACGGCAACGACTACGTCGGCAAGGGCCTGTCGGGCGGCCGGATCATCATCCGTCCGACCAACGATTTCCGCGGCAAGTCCGAGGAAAACATCATCTGCGGCAACACGGTGATGTACGGCGCGATCGAAGGCGAATCGTTCTTCCGCGGCGTCGCGGGCGAGCGCTTCTGCGTGCGCAACTCGGGCGCGACGGCGGTCGTCGAAGGCACGGGCGACCACGGTTGCGAATACATGACGGGCGGTACGGTCGTCGTGCTCGGCGAGACCGGGCGCAACTTCGCGGCCGGCATGTCGGGCGGTCTCGCGTACATCTACGATCCGGAAGGCACGTTCGCGGCGAAGTGCAACAAGTCGATGGTCGCGCTCGAGCCGGTGCTGCAGCAGGCCGAGCAGGAGCGCACGGTCGACCGCGCACTCTGGCACGCAGGCACGACGGACGAAGCGCTGCTCAAGGGGCTCGTCGAGCGTCATTTCCAGTTCACGGGTTCGCCGCGCGCGAAGTCGCTGCTGGAAAACTGGGACGCGGCGCGCCGCCAGTTCGTGAAGGTGTTCCCGCACGAATACAAGCGCGCGCTGGGCGAGATCGGTGCGAAGAAGGCGGCGAAGGAAGAACTGGCCGCCTGAGCGACGAACGACATAGCGAATGCCGCGCGCGCATGACTGCCGCGCGCGGCTCCCCCACCCGATACACCGAACAGAAGAGCACCTTATGGGCAAGGCAACCGGTTTTCTGGAGTTCGAACGCCGCCACGAGGCGTACGAAGCACCGCTCACGCGCGTGAAGCACTACAAGGAATTCGTCGCGGCACTGACCGACGCGGACGCGAAGGTCCAGGGCGCGCGCTGCATGGATTGCGGCATCCCGTTCTGCAACAACGGCTGCCCGGTCAACAACATCATTCCGGACTTCAACGATCTCGTTTACCGCCAGGACTGGCAGCAGGCGATCGAAGTCCTGCACTCGACCAACAACTTCCCGGAATTCACGGGCCGCATCTGCCCGGCGCCGTGCGAGGCCGCGTGCACGCTCGGGATCAACGACGACCCGGTCGGCATCAAGTCGATCGAGCACGCGATCATCGACAAGGCCTGGGCGGAAGGCTGGGTGAAGCCGCTGCCGGCCGAGCACAAGACGGGCAAGAAGGTCGCGGTCGTCGGTTCGGGCCCTGCGGGCCTCGCCGTCGCGCAGCAGCTCGCGCGCGCGGGCCACGACGTGACGGTGTTCGAGAAGAACGATCGCGTCGGTGGCCTGCTGCGTTACGGGATTCCCGACTTCAAGCTCGAGAAGTGGCTGATCGACCGCCGCATGCGCCAGATGGAAGCGGAAGGCGTGACGTTCCGCACCAGCGTGTTCATCGGCAAGGATCCGCTGCCCGAGTCGATCGGCAGCCTCGCGAAGGAAACCATTTCGCCGGACACGCTGAAGGAAGAATTCGACGCAGTCGTGATCGCGGGCGGTTCGGAAACGCCGCGCGACCTGCCGGTGCCCGGCCGCGAACTCGCGGGCGTTCATTACGCGATGGACTTCCTGCCGCAGCAGAACCGCGTGAACGCGGGCGACAAGCTCGTCGACCAGCTGCTCGCGAAGGGCAAGCACGTGATCGTGATCGGCGGTGGCGACACGGGTTCGGACTGCGTCGGCACGTCGAACCGTCACGGCGCGAAGCACGTCACGCAGTTCGAGCTGCTGCCGCAGCCGCCGGAAGAGGAAAACAAGCCGCTCGTGTGGCCGTATTGGCCGATCAAGATGCGCACGTCGTCGTCGCATGACGAAGGTTGCGAGCGCGACTGGGCGGTCGCGACGAAGCGCCTCGAAGGCAAGAACGGCAAGGTCGAGAAGCTGATCGCGGTGCGCGTCGAGTGGAAGGACGGCAAGATGCAGGAAGTGCCGGGTTCCGAGTTCGAGATGAAGGCTGACCTCGTGCTGCTCGCGATGGGCTTCACGCAGCCGGCGGCGCCCGTGCTCGAGGCATTCGGCGTCGCGAAGGATGCGCGCGGCAATGCGCGCGCGGCGACGGAAGGCGATCGTTCGTACTACACGTCGGTCGACAAGGTGTTCGCGGCGGGCGACATGCGCCGCGGCCAGTCGCTCGTGGTGTGGGCGATCCGCGAAGGCCGCCAGTGCGCACGCTCGGTCGATGCGTACCTGATGGGGCATTCGAACCTGCCGCGTTAAGCCGAATATCGCGAGCGGGTTTCGACGAAAGACGGGCGTCCGGAAGGGCGCCCGTTTTTTTATGCGTGCACCGGGTGGCCGTTGCCGCTTAACATGCGCGAAACAGGGTGCAGGCCTTGGCCGATCGACGGCCGAAGCCTGTTTCAGCCACGAACGTGTCGCGCAGTCCATGTCTCGAGAAAACGCCCCGGAAATCACCCGACCGTGCCTGACGGACGACGGCCAGCGCGTCCGGCTGGACGAGGTCGTCGCGCTGCTGCTTTCGTTCGGACCCGGTCTTCACGTCGAGGATCACGCATTCGTCGGACAGCAGCGGCCGATTGAAGTCGAGCAACACATTGCCGACGCGCTCCACGCCCGGGTGGCGCTGGAGGGCTTCGCCCAGTTCAGCCCGAGCGACGACGTGCGGCGCACCCTTCCGCTCGCGGCGATGCGCGGCATGGTGACGAACCTCGTGCAGGCCGGCATTCCGCCGGTGTTCGCGTTCGTGTGCGACGAATTCTGGCTCACGTACTGGCGGTTGCACCGGATCGTCCAGGCGGCGCTGGGCGCCGACACCTACCAGTTGATGCCGGATTTCTGGGTATGGCACGTCCTTGCGAATGTGGGGCAGGCCGGCTGGAGCATGCACCGCGATGCGGGGGCGAGATCGCTGCTGCCGGACGGGCGCGCCGGCGCGCTGTCGCTGTGGATCCCGCTGACGCCCGTCGATTCGACCACCGGTTGCGTGATGCTGCTGCCGAAGCATCGCGATCCCGACTATGGAACGGATCGCGTGTCGCAGGCCGAATTCGACGTGCGGGACATCCGCGCGCTTCCCGGGCTCGCCGGCGACCTGATGATGTGGAGCCAGGCCGTACTGCACTGGGGCAGTCGCGGCAGCCCGCTGTCGGACATGCCGCGGATCAGCATGTCGATGGGCGTGCAGGTCGACAGCCTGGGCCCGCTGAACCCGCCGCTGCTGAAATCCGATGTGTTGCCGGACGCCGGGCTGCGGCTCGAACTGATCGCCAAGCAGATCCTGCAGTACGAGCGATTCGCGTCGATCGAACCCGCCTGGGCGCATTTTGCGCGCGTGTTGCTCGCCAGCGGATTATCCGGGCTGGTCTTTGATATTCCGGCCGAATGGAGGCCTCACTGACGCAGTGGAGCGTGCCGCGTCGTTCGAACAAGCGACGCCGGATCACTCACCAGATATCTTTCATTTTGTAATGTTCCTTGCGAACTGTCATATCATGTCGCCCCTCGGGCCGCATTCGCGGCGGCTGCATGTGACTGACCCTATTGACAAGGACTCTGGATGGAAGCATTCGTGCAAGGGCTGATCGACGCCGTCAACGGCGTGCTGTGGAACTACGTGCTGATCGCGCTGCTGCTCGGCGTGGGCGTGTGGTTCACGTTGCGATTCCGGATGATCCAGCTGAAGGCGCTGTTGCTCAGCGTGAAGCTGGTCGGCAGCAAGGGCGAGCCGGGCAGCATCTCGTCGTTCCAGGCGTTCGCGACCGGGCTCGCGAGCCGCGTCGGCACCGGCAACATCGCCGGCGTCGCGGTCGCGCTGACGGTCGGCGGGCCGGGCGCGATCTTCTGGATGTGGATGACGGCGCTCGTCGGGATGTCGTCCGCATTCGTCGAGGCGACGCTCGCGCAGATCTTCAAGGTGTCGCACCCGGACGGCAGCTATCGCGGCGGCCCCGCGTACTACATCCAGACGGGCCTGCGCTCGCGCGGCTTCGGCGTGCTGTTCTCGCTGTCGCTGATCCTCGCGTTCGGCTTCGTGTTCAACGCGGTGCAGGCCAATGCGATTGCGGATGCGTTCGACACGTCGTTCGGCTGGAGCCGCGCGACCGTTGGTCTTGGGCTCGTGCTGCTGACCGCGCCGATCATCTTCGGCGGGATCCGCCGGATCGCGGCGGTTGCGCAGGTGATCGTGCCGCTGATGGCAATCGGCTACCTCGCGCTCGCGGTCTACGCGGTCGCGACGCATATTGCGCTGGTGCCGGGCGTGATCGCGCTGATCGTGAAGAGCGCGTTCGGTCTCGAGCAGGCGGCGGGCGGCCTGACCGGCTATGCGGTCAGCCAGGCGGTCGCGATGGGCGTGAAGCGCGGGCTGTTCTCGAACGAGGCCGGCATGGGCAGCGCGCCGAATGCGGCGGCGACCGCCAGTACGCGGCATCCGGTCGTGCAGGGGCTGATCCAGATGCTCGGCGTGTTCGTCGACACGATCGTGATCTGTAGCGCGACCGCCTTCGTGATCCTGCTGTCGGGCCAGTACGAGCTGGGCACCGGCATGGAAGGCGCGGCGCTCACGCAGCGCTCGATCGCGAGCCACGTCGGCGACTGGGGCGGCATCTACATGGCGTTCGCGATCTTCTTCTTCGCGTACTCGTCGGTGATCGGCAACTACGCGTATGCGGAAGGCAACGTCGAGTTCATCACGAAGCGGCGCGGCGTGCTGCCGCTGTTCCGTGTCGCGGTGCTCGCGATGGTGATGTTCGGCAGCGTCGGACAACTGCCGCTCGTGTGGGCGATGGCCGATACGAGCATGGGGCTGATGGCGATCATCAACCTGGTCGCGATCCTCGCGCTCGGCAAGTACGCGCATGCAGCATGGCGCGACTATCGCCGCCAGCGCGCGGAAGGCGTTGCCGATCCGGTGTTCACGCGCAACACGATTCCGGAACTCGCGAACGTGCTGCCGACCGATGTGTGGGGCGAGCATGGCCCGCTGCCGCAACGTCCGGCCGTGGCAGATCCGGCGCGCGTGCCGCGCGCGGTGGCGAGCGAGTCATGAACGGCGACCGGCTGCGCGTGTTCGTCGCGCTGATGCCCGATGCGGCATCGCGCGACGCGCTGCACGCGTTGCCGGTTACCCGTGGCGCGCGGCGTCCGCTGCCCGCGCAACTGCATGTGACGCTTGCGTTCGTCGGCGCGATCGAGCGGGTGTGCTGCGATGAGCTGGCCGCGTGCCTGCCGGCACTCGCGGCCGCGCATGCGCTGCCGTTGATGCCGGTCGAACGGATCGCATGGTGGCCGAGCCTGCCGCGCGCGCGGCTGATCGTCGCGGGACTGGCCGCCGAGCCGGCGTGTGCGGCGTTGAGTGCCGCGCTGTCGGCGAAGCTGCGCGAGCTCGGCGTGCCGGCTGACCGGCGGCCGTTCCGTCCGCACGTGACGCTCGCGCGGCTGCCGCACGATGCGGTCGGGCAGCCGGCGCACGGCGGTGCGGTGAAGCGGGCGGTCGCGCTGCGGTTCGACGCGCTCACGCTGTTCGAAAGCCGGTTGTCGCACGAAGGCGTGTCGCATCGGCCGATCGTGTCGGCGCCGATTGCGCGGGCGGACGGCGAGGCGGCGGATTGACCCGACCCGGAGAGGCCTGGCAACGGCCGGCCGCCGTCGTTGCCAGGCCGCATGCGGGCTTGCCGCTACATCGCTGCGGCGACGTCGCGTAACCTCCAGCCTGCTATCCGTAGCGCGCGAGCGTCAATCCCGACAGATCGATTTCCGGTTCCCGCCCTGTCACGAGATCCGCCACCACCTTCCCCGATCCCATCGACATCGCCCAGCCGGTCGAGCCGTGGCCGACGTTGAGCCAGAGCCCGTCGACCCCGCACGCGCCCAGCAGCGGCGGGCCGTCGGGCGTCATCGGCCGGCGGCCGACCCAGAAGCGCGCCGATGCACGATCGGCCGCGTGCGGGAACCAGTCGTCGAGCACCTTCATCAGCGTATCGAGCGCCTGCTGGCGCAGCGCGGCGTGCCGGTTGCCGAGTTCCGCGGTACCCGCGACGCGTAACGTCGGGCCGAAACGCGTGATCGCCGTCTTCAGCGATTCGTCCATCAGCGCGGCGCGCGGTGCTTTGTCGTCGTCGACGATGGAGAGCGTCGCCGAGTAGCCCTTGACCGGATACAGCGGCACGTCGATGCCGTGCGGCCGCAACAGGCCGGCGCTGTCGACCCCGAGCGCGACGACGATCGCGTCGGCGGCGAGCCGCGCGTCGCGGTGCTGGCCGCGTGCGTTCGATGCGTGCGAATTGGAGCGTGCCCGATCCTGCTGATGGCCATCCTCATCGCCGTTACCGGCGATCCGCACGCCGCGCACCTGGCCGGCTTCGACGTCGAGCGCCTGCACTTCCGTGCGAAAGCGGAACGTCACGCCGCTTGCTTCGCACAGCGCCCGCAGTTCGCGCGTGAAGCGCGCACAGTCGCCGGCTTCGTCATCGGGCAGGTAGATGCCGCCGACGGGCGCCTGCCGCGCCCAGCGCAGGCCTGGCTCGATTGCCGTGCAGCCGGCCGCGTCGAGTTCGCGAAACGCGATGCCGGCGTCGCGCAGCACCTTCAGCGCGGGCTGCACCATCTCGACGTCGAACGCGCCGCGCAGCAGTTGCAGGTAGCCGCGGCTCGCGCCGTAGTCGAACGGATGGCGGTCGCGAAACGCGTGCAGGCACGTACGGCTGTAATACGCGATGCGCTGCATCCGCTGCTTGTTCACGCGAAACCGCTCGAATTCGCATTCGCGCAGCCAGCGCGCGATCCAGCGCCACTGCGCGGCGTCGAGCGTGGGCCTGAAGATCAGCGGCGACGCGGGCTTGAACAGGTACTTGAGGATCTTGCCGGGCATGCCGGGCGCGGCCCACGGCGTCACGTAGCCGGGGGCGATCACGCCCGCGTTGCCGAGGCTCGTCGCCTGGGCGACGTCGTCTTCGCGCTCGATCACGGTGACGTCGCAGCCTGCTTCGCGCAGGTGCCAGGCGGTGGTGACGCCGATCACGCCGGCGCCGAGAACGATCACGTGCATGCGGTTTCCGGAACGAAGCGGTTGCTCAGGACGCGACGGCCGGATCGTCGACGAGCGACTTGCCGCGCGTTTCCGGCAGGACGAGCGCGGCGACGATCACGAGCAGGTAGCCGCCGCCCGCGACGAGGCCGATCGCCTTCACGAGCGACATCGACTGCGACAACGAGCCGACGAGGATCGGGAAAAACGAGCCGAGCCCGCGCCCGAGGTTGTAGCAGAAGCCCTGGCCCGAGCCGCGGATCGCGCCCGGATACAGCTCCGACAGATAAGCGCCGACGCCCGCGAAGATGCCTTGCACGACGATGCCGAGCGGGAAGCCGAGCAGCAGCATCGCGGTGTCGGTGATCGGCAGCATCGTGTACGCCATGCCGAGCGAGAACGAGCCGATCGCGAACAGGATGAACGACGCGCGGCGGCCGAGCCGGTCGGACAGGATCGCACCGACCACGTAGCCGATGAACGAGCCGACGATCAGCACGACGAGATAGCCGCTCGTGTTGAACACCGACAGGTGGCGGACGGTCTTCAGGTAGGTGGGCAGCCACGTCGTGATCGCGTAGTAGCCGCCGAGCATCCCGGTGCACAGCACGCTGCCGAACAGCGTCGCGCGCAGGTGCGGCGGCGAGAAGATCTCGAGGAAGTGACCGGACACGCGGCCTTCGTCGCGCGCGCGGCGGGTGGCCGTGTAGATATCGGGATCGCTGACGTTGCGGCGGATGTACAGGATCCACAGCGCGGGCACGATGCCGATCCAGAAGCACGCACGCCACGCGACCTGCTCGGGCAGCAGCGCGAAGAACGCCCAGTAGAGGATCGCGGCCGCGCCCCAGCCGAACGACCAGCTGCTCTGCACGGTGCCGACCGCTTTCGCGCGATGCTCGGGCGAGCGGATCGTCTCGGCCATCATGATCGTCACGACCGACCATTCGCCGCCGAAGCCGAAGCCCTGCAGCGTGCGCGTCGCGAGCAGCTGCCAGAACGAATGCGTGAAGCCGGACAGGCACGTGAACAGCGCGAACGTCGCGATGGTCCACTGCAGCACGCGCACGCGGCCGTAGCGGTCGGCGAGGATGCCGGCGACCCAGCCGCCGAGCGCCGACGAGATCAGCGAGCTCGTCGCGATCATCCCGGCCTCGCTCTTCGTCATGCCCCAGGTGGCAATCAGCGTCGGAATCAGGAACGAATAGATCATGAAGTCGAACGCATCGACCGCGTAGCCGCCGAAGCCGGCATACAGCGTCCTGCGCTCGCGCGTCGACAATTCGTTGAACCACTGGAATGCCTGCATGCTTGCCGCCCCCTCTCTTGTCTCGTCTCGTATCGCGCAGCCGTGTGGCGGTTATTTTACGGGCGGGATGCGGGATGCCAAAAAGGCGGGAGCAGGTGCGTGGTGGTGCGGCGGGCGGTGAGGGTGACGCGGAGCGTCGGGCGTTCGGGGAGGGGGCGGCCGCCGATTGTGATCGAGCGCCATGCAGGTGCCGGCGGCCGCGACGACCCGCGCGCCCGAACGGCGCTCGAGCGCTCGCTTCAGAGCGTCAGGCCACCGTCGACATGAACGACCTGGCCGGTGATCTGCCGCGCGGCGTCCGACAGCAGGAACGCGATCAACGCGGCGACGTCGTCGGGTTCGGCGATCCGGCCGAGCGGTGTCGCCTGTTCGGCCTGTGCCCACGCGGCGGCGTTGCCGGCGCTCGGCCCGTGGTCCTTGCGCGTGAAGCCCGGCGCGACCGCGTTGACGGTGATGCCGCGCGCGGCAAATTCGGCGGCGGCGGTGCGCACGAGCGATTCGAGTGCGGCCTTTGCAGCGGCGGTGGCGGCGAACGGCGCATCG